>DASVAW010000093.1 GCA_036376135.1 Candidatus Polarisedimenticolaceae bacterium
CGACAAGTTGTCCCAAACTTGAGGGCAGGTTACCTACGTATTACTCACCCGTGCGCCGCTATACTCGCTCCCCGAAGGGAACTTTCCCGCGCGACTTGCATGTGTTAGGCACGCCGCCAGCGTTCGTTCTGAGCCAGGATCAAACTCTCCAATAAAAGTGTGGATCCGATGGGCAAGCCCACCGGTTCGCTTGCATTGGAGCCTGGCTTCCTCTCGGAAGCCTTCTTTGTTGAAGCAGACCTCGCAAGACTGGCACGCTCTATTTAGTTTTCAAAGAACATCGCAGGGACAGAACGGCCTTCCGACCGTCCGGACGGCCTCGGGACTATGTCGTCCGAGTTACCGATCCCGTGCGAAGCGCGGAGAATACTAGCAGTGATTCAGACCGACGCAAGAGGTCAACTCAATTTTTTTTGCCCGGACCGATCGAAGCCTAAATTGTTGCAAAGACAGGAGTTACAGACCTCATTTCGTCGACTTCCGCGCCTCCTTCAGCATCTCCTGGACTTCGGCCTTGTCCGCCGCGTTGGGGCTCACTTTCAGGTAGGTCTCCAGGAAGGTGATCGCCCCTTTCATGTCGCCCTTTCGCAGCAAGGTGAACCCGAGCTCGCGGTTTCCCTCGGGGAAGTCGGGGTCGACCTCCAGGGACTTGCGATAGGCCATCTCCGCCTTGTCCTCGTCGCCCCGATTCGAGTAGTTCGCGCCGATGTTGAACCACCGCTTGGGATCGGGCTTGGCGACGCTCTCCAGCTGCTTGAGGATCGCCTCCGCGTCCGCCTCGCGCCCGAGGTCGGTGTACAGCGACACCAACTCCAGGTATGCGCCCGCATCGGACGGGGCCAGGGCCACCGCTTGCTCGAAGGCCTTTGCAGCCTCTTCTTTGCGACCCAGGTCCAGCAGGATGATCCCGAGGTTGACGAACGGTGCAGCCTCCCCCGGCGACAGGTCGGCCTCCTCCCGGAGCAGCGTCACGGCCCGCTCCTTGTCCCCGGACTCGTAACTTGCCGTGGCCAGTTGCGCGCGGACACCCGGCTGAGCGGGATTCAATTCGAGCGCCCGCTCCAGGTGGACCTTCGCTTCGGCGGCGCGCCCGACTTGGAGGGTGCACACGCCGAGCAGGTAGAGCGCCGCAGGATCGTCCGGGTTGGCCTCGAGGAAGTTCTTCAGCATCCCTTCGGCTTCCGCATGTCGGCTTTCACGGATCGCCCGGCTCGCTTCGCCGAGCATGTCCGGCCCGCCCGCGGCGGGGACTCCTCCCCCGCTCGCGACCGGAACCCCGAGGATCGCAGTGAATTGCACGGTGGAGGAAGGCTCGATGCCCATTTCCTCGGTCGTTCGACCGTCTGAGACGGCCACATCCGCGTCGAACGTGACGTCCTTGCGGATGTTCTTCACCACGACGTGGAGGGCACCGAGCTTCAGGTCGCCCTTCGTCACGGCGAGTCGATAAGGACCGGGATTGAGGAACGGGATCTTGAATCGCCCGTCCTTCTTCGTCTTGATCGACTTCGTGCCCCCTCGCTCGGGCGCGGTGATCGCTGAGACCTCAGCCTCCGCAACGGGCGTACCGTCCGCGGTCGCGACGGTGCCCTCGAACGTGACGGCTCCCGGTCGCTGAGCCCGGGCCGATAAAGGCATCGCCACCGCGGCGACGAAACCCAACGCTATTCCCATGCCTCGCATTGCGGTCATTCCGGACCTCCCTCGCTTGGATCGGCCATTATAGGAATCTCGACAGATCCGCCTCTCGGGAACGGTCACGGGCCTGGCGCGCGGGGCACGGTTAGAATGGCCCTTCGGGAGTGCTCATGTCGCGACGGCTTCGACAACACGTGGTTGCCATGATGCTCGCCCTCACGGGCCCGGCCTTGGCGATCGAACGCGCCTCGGAACCTGCCGCTCCCGCTTCACCCATCGATACGGGCTACGAGGAGCGCGTAACCGTTCAGCTCGTGCAGATCAACTTCATCGCGGTGGACAAATCCGGCCGGCCGGTCGTCGACTTGAAGCCCGAAGAGATCGAGATCATCCACGGGCGTGAGAGGCAGACGGTCGCCTTCCTGCAGCCCTATTATCAGCCGCTCGCCGAAGAGGCGCCGTACGAATCAGCACCCCAGGGGGCCGGCGGGCGCCCCGAACCGACGCCGGCGCAGGGAACCGCTCCGACGCTGCGGCCAGACACGACCACGCGGCGCTGGTTCCTGCTCGTCTTCGACAACTACCTGACCTCACCACGAACCCGGCTCGAGTCGATCGAGGCCGCGCGGTCATTCGTGTCGCAGAAGCTGGGCCCGCTCGACCGCGTGGGTATCGCTGTTTTCGACGGCACCTTGCAGGTTCTCCAGAACTACACTTCGGACCAATCGAAATTGCTCGGCGCGTTGACCCGAGCGTTGCAGTTCACCGAGCACGCGGCGGAAGATCGGTCCCGCGCGGTGAAGGGCCTCGTGGATTCCATGGAACATTGCGCGACGGCGGTCGATGCGCCGTCGCGTCCGCTGTGCGCGCAGCGCATTGTCGACGACTACGAGAACACGCGCGTTCGGGAAGCGGACGCCCTCGCGACGGCGGTCGTGACCCTCTTGCGATCGTCGCGCGCGATTCCCGACCCGAAGGCGGTGATCCTGTTCTCCGAGGGTTTCCCCCAGGATCCGGGCCAGGACGCCCGCGACGCGGCCGAGGCTGCGATGGGCTCCGAAGTGTCCCGGTACGTGTCGTCGCGCAATCGCCACACGATGCGTGAGAAGATCGACGCCATCGTCGTCGCGGCTGCGGAAACCAAGGCCTCCTTCTTCACGATCAATCCTGGGGGTGCGTCCCGGCTTACCACGATCAGCGCGGCGAACGGGCGTTTCGCGGACAACCGCACCAACGTCATTCAGGTCGACCCGTACCGAACCGCGGAGTTGAACGCGCAGAATTCGCTTTCGGACGTCGCCACACGCACGGGCGGTGTGGCGCTTCAGGGCGCGGACGTCAGACGCGAGTTGGAGCGGATCGACGCGCTGTCGCCCGCCCTTTACACGGTCGGCTACTACCCTACGTTGAAGGCGCTGCTGGACGACCGTCGGGAAGCGAGGATCCGGATCCTCCGGAAGGGCGTTCGGGCCGAATACCGGCGTGAGGCCGGCCCCCTGCGCGACGCGCCGCCGCTTGTCGGCTCCCTCGAGGTCGAGCCGGAATCCTGCGGTGCGGACGGCCGGCGAAACGTCGTCGTCCGGCTTCGCCTGGATCGATCGAGCCTCACCTTCAGTCGGCAGAAGAAGAGCGTAACGGCCAACTTCTCCGTCTACACGCGATTCGTTCCCGCCGGTCGCGTCGTCGCGACCTCGGACGACTATCGCTTCTTCAATATCAGCAACACCGGGGAGGAGCACGCCTCGGGCGAGATTCCGAACCCCGTGATCGAACAGCGCTTCGCCCTTCCCTGCGCGGCCGTGACGATCCACGTCACCGCGTCCGACGGGACCTCCGGGGCGATCGGCGACTTCTCGGGATCCGTAGGGCCTTGAGCAAGGGCATACGGCCGGGCCTCGCCGCCGCCCTGACGGCGCTTTGCGTCGTCGCCGCCTGCCGGCCCGCCGAGACCGAACACGCCCGGCACGTGATCCTGGTGACGCTGGACACCGTCCGCGCGGATCGAATCGGTTGTTACGGGAGGCCCTCCGCGGGGACGCCCTGGCTCGACGGCCTCGCAGCGCGCGGGATGCGGGTGGAGCGCGCCTACGCCCCAGCGCCGATCACGCTCCCGTCGCACGTCTCGCTGCTCAGCGGACTGATTCCCCCCCACACGGGGGTGCACGACAACGGCGACACGAAGACCGTTCCGGGCGTCCGGATGCTCGCCGAACGCCTGTCGGAAGCGGGGTTCTTCACCGCGGCCGCCGTCGGCGGATTCCCGGTAGCCTCGCGTTTCCCCGTCGCGAGAGGCTTCCAGCAATTCGACGACCGGTTCGTGGACGCGAGGAATCCCGCGGGGCTCGAACGGGATGCCGGGGAAGTCGTCCGTGCGGCCATCAGGGCGGCGTCGGGTCGCGGCGGTCGCCGCTTGTTCCTCTGGGTCCACCTGTTCGACGCACACGACCCCTACGAACCTCCGGATCCCTGGCGATCGCGATACAAGGAGGATCCGTACCAGGGAGAGATCGCGAGGGTCGATGCCGCCCTGGCCGATCTCGAGAGCGGACTGCGGCCCGTGCTCGGGGCCGAGCCCACGCTCTGGGTGGTGGTGTCCGACCACGGCGAGGGTCTGGGGGAACACGGTGAGGAAACCCACGGCTTCTTTCTCTACGAACCGACCGTCCGTGTCCCGCTGCTCCTCGCCGGGCCGGGAGTCGAAGCCGGCCGCGTAATCCCGGGACCGGTCGGCACCGTCGACGTGACCCCAACCATCCTCGACCGAGTTGGCGTCCCGGTCCCTCCAGGGCTCGACGGACGCCCCGTAACCGCGTCCGGCTCCGGTCGACCCATCGCGATCGAAACGCTGCTGCCGGCCCGGCATTACGGATGGAGTGCGCTCCATTCCGCGGTGGACGGGCGCAAGAAGTACATCGAGGCGCCTCGAGCGGAGTTCTACGACGTCGTGGACGATCCGCAGGAGGCCCACAACCGCCTCGGCGAGTGGAACGAGGAAGCCGAGGAGCTGGCGGGCTGGCTTCGGGAGTTGCGCGGATCGGGGCGCGACGCTTCCGCCGCGTCGCCGGACCCTCGCTTGGCGAGCCTCGGGTACGTGGGTTCCGGGGCGAGCAAGCCTCGAAACGGAGCGCCCGCGGATCCCAAGGACATGCTCGCGATCTACCGCGACTTCCAACGTGTAGGCAGGCTCCTGGAGTCAGGCCGTCCCCAAGACGCCCTCCCCGTCCTCGATCGGCTGACCCGGGCCGGTGAGACCGACGGAATCCGATTCCAGCGGGCGCGGGCGCTCCGCATGCTCGGGCGCCTCTCGGAGGCCTCGGAGGAGCTCGCTCAGCTCGAGGGCTTTCCCGGCGCCTCGCTGGAACGAGCACGGATCGCTGCGGCCATGGGGGACGGCCCCCGGACCCTTCGCGAGGCGAACAAGCATCTCCTGGAGGCACCGAGTGACGCCGAAGGCCTCCTCTTCCGGGGAGCGGGGCGGGAGATGACCGGAGACCCCGGGGCGGCCGAGGCGGACTACCGCGCCGCTCTGGAGGTGAACCCGGCGTTCGGCGCGGCCTCCCTCCGCCTCATCCGGCTGGTCGTGCTCGCCGGCAGGGTCGAGGAGGCACGTTCGCTGCTTCGGCTGCACCTCACCCGTCATCCCGACGATACACTCGCTCGGAACCTGCTCGCGGAGCTGTAGCCCGCCTGCCGCCGGCAGGCCTTTCTCGAGGAGGCCCCATGCGCTCCTTGCCCACGGCCCTCGCACTTTTCGTTGTGGTGGCTCGGGCAACCCCGGCAGCGCCCGCCGCGGTTCCGGCCGCCGAAAGACCGACCGAACGCAACCTCGTCGAGCGCGTAACCGTCAGGCTGATCCAGCTCAACTTCGTGGCCGTCGAAGACGACGGTCGGCCGGTGACCGACCTCCGCGCAGAGGAGGTCGAGTTGCGCATCGACGGCGTCCGCACGCCGCTCGCCTTCCTGCAGGGCCAATCGCCTTCGCCGGTGACCCCGGAGCCGCGGCCAGGAGGTCTTGCCAATCCCGAAGCTACGCCCCCACTCGACACCCGGAGGACGCCGGGCGGCGTGCCCACCGATGCCGACCGCGGGCGGTGGATCGTCTTCCTGTTCGACCACGTCCAGGCCTCGCCGCGGACGCGGGTCGAGTCCCTTCTCGCCGCGGAGTCGTTCCTGATGCAACGCCTTCGCCCCGCCGATCGCGTTGCGATCGCGGTCTTCGACTCCCGCCTGCGCTTTGTCCAGAATTTCACCCGCGATCGGTCGAGCCTGCTCGCCACGATCGAGGGACTCCGGGCGGGAACGCCGCGCGCGTCGGCCGAACGCGCGCGTGCCATCGACCAGCTGATCCTCGAGCTCCAAAACTGCCGCGACCGTGGCGCGAGCGCGACGGAGCAGTGCGCGAATCGGGTGGTTACGTCGTACGCGGACGACCGGGTTCGCGAGCTCGATGCCTTCGCCTCCGCGCTTCGCTGGGTCCTGTACGCCGTGGCAGGCGTCCCGGAGGCGAAGACCGTCGTGGTCTTCAGCGAGGGGGTCTCCCGAGATCCGTCGCGGGACGGCACGGATGCCGCGGCTGCGGTGCTCGGCATCGGAACGAGTCGCACCGGCGGTGCGGCATCGCGATTCGAAACCGAGGAGCGATTCGACGAGGTCGCCGAGGCTGCGTCGCTCGCGAAGGCCGCCGTCTTCACCATCAATCCGGGCGGAGCCCCGCGGATGACCTCCCTCAGCGCGGCACGCCCCGGCACCGAGGCCGGAGCCGGCAACGCGCTCCAGATCGACCCGTGGCGCTCGGCGGAGCGAAACGCGCAGCAGTCGCTGCAGGAGATCTCCTGGCGCACCGGGGGGATCGCCGCGCAAGGTGCCGATGTGCTTGCCGAGCTCGAGCGGATCGACGCCGTGTCGGCGGCGCTTTACACGCTCGGGTACTACGCGTCCGACGGAGAGCCCGCGGAACGCAAGGTCAAGATCCGCGTCCTTCGCAAGGACGTGAAGGCCGAATTCCAGCGGGATATCCCTCCCCCGCCTCCCGACCGGGCCCCGATCGCAGGGCAGTTCGTGCTGGAGTCCGGCGCCTGCGACGAAGCGGGCCGAAGACCCGTCACCTTGCGCCTTCGCCTCGACCGATCGAGCCTCGCCTTCACGCGCCTCGCCGGCAAGTTCGTCGCGAACTTCTCCATGTTCCTTCGCATCGCCCCGGGCGCGGGGGGGCCCCCGGACTTCGAGGACTTCCGGACGCTGAGTGTCTCGAGCCCCGTGCGCGAGCACGAGTCCGGCCGACCGGCGGATCCCACCGTGGAGCAACGACTGACGCTGCCCTGCCGAGCCTACACCGCGATCCTCACCGTCACGGATGCGGGTAGCGGATCCCGGCGGGAATTCGTGGAGTCGATCGCCGAGTGAGGCCGACAAAAAGAAGAGGGGGCCCGGTCGGGCCCCCTCTTCGCGGCCAAGGCCGTTCCGACGTTACCAGGTCAACGCAAAATTCAGGCGGTAAGCCCGAGGCGTCTGCAAGTTGGTGCCCGCCGTGCCGTAGGCGGTCGGGAAGCCCAGCGTGTAGTTCGTGCGACGCTGGGCGGCCGACCCAGGAGCCTCGAACCAGGTCGAGCTCACGACCAGGGTGTTCTGCTCGTTCGTGACGTTGAAACACTCGAACATCGCCTCGAAGTTCGTGTTCTTGCTGAACTTGAACCGATACTTCGCGGAAAGGTCGAGGTTCCAGGCGTTGGGTTCGCGGCCCGTGGAGCCGCGCGGGTCGGTGAAGTGCTGCACGGTAGCGACCTGATCGCCGGTCAGCGCATTGGCACAGGGTGCGCTGGCGAGACACTCGGTCCCGAGCGGCAGGTCCTGAGTGCCGTTGTATCCCGGTCCGACGATCTGGCTGTACGTGCGGTTACGCGCCCACGGGTTGCCCGCCCGGAAGTCGAAGATCGACCCGACCGAGAGGCCGTGCCTCGCGCTCTTGAGGGGAATCTCGTAGCTCGCCTGGAACTTCACGGCGTGCTTCACGTCGAACGACAGCAGTCCGTACCGATTCTGGGTGGCGTCGGGAACGTCATAGGCGCCGAACGAGTCGAACCCGTTCTCCGTCTCGACGTTGCCCTCGGTCTTGGACCAGACGTAGTTCGCGCGCAGTTCCCAGTTGTTGGCGAAGCGCTTGTCGGCGGTCAGGATGACCCCCTCGTAGGAGCGCTTGGCGTCCTCATTGATCCCCAGGGTCTGGATCTGCCGGGAGGTGACGACGTCGGGCGGCGTGAACACGTAGTCGAAGTCGAACGTCTGCGTGATGATGTTGTCCCAGTCGCGCTTGACGTACTTCGCGCCGACACCGAAGGTCGGATTGAACTGGAACTCGTACCCCAAAGTGTATTCGTCGATCGACTGGGGCTGGATGCCCGGCTCGAAGAGGTTCGATCCCGGATCGGGACGGACCTCGAAGAGCGTCTGCCAGCCGGTCGGGCTTCCCGAGGGTCCGGGAGGATTCGGGAAGTTGGCATTGAACAGGAAGTTGTACGACGACTGGCCGCCCGCGCCGCGCACGAACGGCGATAGCGTCGTGATGTTGACGCCCGCGAGGTAGCGGGACGCGGTCGCCTTGACGAGGTGTTTGCCCTGGCCGGTGACGTCCCACGCGACGCCCAGGCGCGGCGCGAAGCCGTCGTCCTTGATGATCTTCTCTCCGACGTCGTTGCGGTTGTCGGACTTCTCCCAGCGCAACCCGAGGTTGAACGCGAGGTTCTCGTTCAGCTGCCACTCGTCGTTGACGTAGAGGGCGGTGAACTTGTTGATCGGGATCGCGGTGTTCGGCTCCGCGTAGTCGATCATGTAGAAGAACGCGCGGTTCGCCGGATCGTCCGGATCGGCGAGCGCGTCCAGGCGGTAGAAATACGTGAGCGAGTTCCCCTGGATGATCGACGCGCCGACCCGGTCCTGTTCCTTGTAATCCGCGCCGATCTTGATCGTGTGGCTCCCGATGGAGTCGGTGTCCAGGAACTTCGTGGCCTGCAGTTCCCACTGCTCGCGGCGCCGATCCTCGGGGGTCTCGTCGAAGATGTTGGCGTCGTAGGTGTCGTTCGGGATGGCGCCGAACGGATCGTACGGACCTTCGATCGCGGGACCGTTGCCGGCCGCAGGACCGGAGCCGAGCGCCTCGTCGAAGATGAACTGCGGTTTCGACGGGATCGGAGTGAGCGGCTGGATCTTGAAGGAGTTCTTGAACCGCGTGTACTTGAAGTCGGTGGTCAGGGTCGGGGACCAGTTCGCCGTCCAGTTCAGGATGTACGAGAAGCCGCCCTGGCCCTGGAGGTCGACCGTATAGCTGTCGTAGCAATCCCCGCCGAAGAACAGCTGGCCGTAGCAACGCGTCGTGCGGGCCGGATCCTCGAAGAAGCTGTACTGGAAGCGATGGTTGTTCGTCGCCTGCCAGGTCAGCTTCAGGGACGGGATGTCCCCGTCGAAGAAGTTGATGTAGGTCCCGTTCCCCGACGTTCCGCCGGTCGGGTTGCCGAGCACGGCGTTCGCGCGGTTGTCGATACGGTCGTAGCTCATGAAGAACCAGGCCGTGTCGACGACGATGGGCCCGCCGAGCGTCAGGCTCATGCGGTTCGTTTCCTTGTCGGCCCCCGGGTCGTAGGTCGTTCTCCGGGCCGGCCGGTTGTAGGTGAACCCGAGCCCCTGCCCGGCGGTCACCGGCGCGGCGAACTCTCCTTCGGACGCGGGAGAATAGAGCCGGGTCCAGCGCGGGGCGCTGATCACGTCGCGGAACGAGCCCGTGAACTCGTTGCCCCCCGACTTGATGGTGACGCTCGTCAGGCCACCCTGGAACTCGCCGTATTCCGCCGAGACGCCGGTCAGCTTGATCTCGACCGACTCGATCGCGTCGAAGTTCACGTTGGAGCCGAACGTCCCCGTGACCGGGTCGCGCGTCGAGACGCCGTCGACCAGGTACTGATTGGAGCTCGAAGTACCGCCGAGGACGTTCGGGTTCGAACCGCCGGTCACGCCGGGGGCGAACTGAACGAGCGACTGGTAGCTGCGTCCGGCGGGCAGGCTGTCGGTGAAGGCCTTGTCGTAGTTCCCCGCCGACTCCGTCGCCGTCTTGTCGACGACCGGACGGGTCGCGGTGACCGTGACCGTCTCGGACAGCTCGCCTTCCTTGAGCACGACGGGAAGCTGAGTCGTCCGGTCCTTCTGGATGTCGGTCTCGATCGACAGGGTGATGTACCCCTGAAGCTGGGCGACGACGGTGAACTTGCCCTGCGGAAGATCGGGAACGAAGAAATTGCCTTCCGCGTCGGTGATGCGCACCACGTCGCGGATCAGCTCGGGGGAGCGCACCTGGATGGTGACGCCGACGAGGGGTTCGCCCTTTTCATCGGCCACCTTGCCACGGAGCGTTCCGTAGAGGGTGGAGCCGGCCAGCACCTCCCCGCCCGCAAGCCACATCAGCGGCAGGGCGAGAAGCGCGCCGACCAGGAGTCTCGAGAAGCGTCGCATGGTCATGCCTCCTGAGCAGGTCTTTCGCGTTGCGTCCGGGTCAGAATTTCGCCGTCGCACTGACGTACAGGCGGCGCGAGGTGCTCTTTCCGAACAGCGGCTCTTCGTTGCCGATCGCCGTGCCCGGGAACAGCTGGGCGAAGCAGAAGTCCAGGGTCAGGTTGTTGCCGTACGCGTAGCGCGCGGCGACGCCGAACTCCTGGCCGAGGTTCTTGTTGGTGGCGGTCGGGCTGATCTCCGTGTTGCGCATCATGCGTTGCGCCACGCCCATCAGGGTGATCCCGTTCGTGATCTCGGCCTCGAAGCCGACCTGGATCGCGCGGAGGCCCGGCGCGCCGCCGATGTAGGTGCGGCCCCACGTGCCGTTCCAGAAGTCGAGCATGCCGTAACGGTTGTGGAAGTCCTGCGCGAGCGGGTTGAAGGTCTCGACGTCCGCGCTCGCCGGGTCGTCGCCCGAGAAGTCGGCGTACAGCCCGTAGACCTTCGACGTCCGGCCGTTGCGCTCCCAGCGCCAGCCGAGCGAGGCCTCGAACGCGTCGGCATTCGCGTCCTGGAGGAGCAGCGTGTTCTCGTCCACGGTGCGACCGTCCTGGATCGCGGCGTTGGCCTTCGCGAAGAAGCCGGTCGCCGGGTTGTAGGCGTACCGGCCGGTGTAGGTGAAACGCTTGTCGATGAACGACGGACCGCCGATGGACTCCAGCGAGGTGTGGTTGAAGTTGTAGAGGACGCCGAGATCGACCTCGACGTTCTCGCCGAACTTCATCGACTGGTACAGGACGTAGAAGTCCCAGTCGCCGGTGTTGTCCTCGGAGGCGGAGACATCGGTGAGCAGCTCGGGATTGTCGAAGTCGGCCACCTTCGCCCAGACGAGCGAGAGGGCGCCCCAACGATTGCCGATGTCCGCGCGCGCGGCGTCCCACGACAGGCCGCCGTAGAAGTCGTTGTCGCCCGCGAGCCATTCGTCGCCGAGCACGACCTCCTGGCGCCCGAGCCGAAGGTCGAGTTTCTCGCCGAAGACCTGCTTCGCCTCGATGTACGCTCGGTACAGGCTCAGTTTCCCGAAGGTGAAGTCCAGCGTCGATCCACCCTTCACCGGCGTGTAGTCCTCGCCGGCGGCCCCGAGACCCTGCACGTCGAAGAGGACGTTGACGTCCCGATCGAGTGAGATCTGGGTCCCGATGTTCGCGCGGTACCCGATGTACCCGATCTTGTCGTCCCTGCCGAGGAACGAGTCGCTCAGGTTGTCGTTGTACTCCGGCCGAACGCGCAGGCTGCCGAACCAGTCCCACTTCGCGGTCGAGCCGTCGCCCTCCTCAGCGCTGAACGCCGGCATGACGCCCAACGCCATGACGCCGAGCGCCGCCAGAACCTTCCACCGTCTCATCGTGCAGGTCCTCCTTCGCTATCGTTGAGACCTATCGCCTTCACCGTCCCGCCGCTTCGCCCCTCTCGGCGGCGGCAGGCGCACACGAATCGAGCTCTCCCGGTATCCCCTTCGAACTCAACCCCCGGGCGTAACTCACCGAACGTGGTCCGAAAGCAATCCCCGTACCCCGGGAACGACTTCTGTAAGTCATTCGTTTGCATGACTTTACAATTCGCACTTCGGCTGCGCCGGACCTCCGTCCGGCCGCTTTTTTGAAGGCGTCCAAACTCTTGAATCAACGGGACGGCAGCCGTGGGAGGAGTGGAGCGAGCTTGGGGTCCGCCTCGGCGGCGCGCCGTATCGCCGGGTCCGCGCTCAGTGCCAGCGCCCGGGCGAGGTACTCGAGCGAGGTCGCCTCGCGACCGGCTTCCGCCGCGACGCTGGCCAGGGCGAGCGCGGTACCGGGGCTGTCCGGAGCCAGCTCCCAGGACCGCTCGAGATCCCGGGTGGCCTCGGCGAGCCTTCCCTCCGCCGCGCTCCGGACCCCGCGGACGAAGCAGGCTCGCGCGAGCCATCGGCCGACCGACCTCCCCTCGCCGAAGCGGGCCAGGGCCTGCTCGAGCCGCTCCACCTGGCCCTCCAGCACGCCGGCCTCCTCGGCGCTCGCGGCGGCGAACGTCGCGATCGCGGGATGCGCCCCGGCACTCCACATCCGGTCGGCCTCGCGCAGCGCCAAGTCCGGGCGTCCGGCGGCACGGAGGAAGATCCCGAGATTCAACTCCGGGAAGAGCCGGCGGGCGCTGCCGGGCAACGATCCCCGAACGGGACCGACCCGCGACGCCAGCTCGGCCTGCGTGCGGTCGAGGCTCACGCGCCCCGCCGGGGTCGTCCCCTCCTCGCGCACCCAGACCGCGGCCGCGCGATCGACGTGGACGAGCACCCACGCCGAACTCGCCGCGAGCCGCGCGACGAGTCCGGGGGTCTCCATCGCCGCGTGATCCAGGATCGCGATCCGCACGCCGTATCGGGCGTGGAGGGACTCGGGATCGACGCGGCCCGCCATGACCTGCTCGCGATACTCCTTCAGGAACGATACGGGGTACATCGACGTGTTGTCGGCGATGAAGACGCCCCCGGGCGGGCGGAGCTCGCGCAGGAGCCACCCACTCGTGTCGAAGTTGTTGAGCACCGTACCCGCGGGTCGCGCGCGCGCGACGTACGCCGTCGCCTCGACCGGGAATCGGCCGGCGTCCCATCCCCAGCCGGTCCATCCCGGTGCGCGATAGGTCCCCGGAGGCAGGTGATCGGCGAGTCGCGCCCACGCGACGAAGAGCACGACTCCCGCCGCGACGAACGCGCTCGCTTCACGACGGCGGAAGAGGCGCTCCCACGCCCCCTGGATGGAGGGAAGCGCAAGCATGGCGGCGACCGGCGGCACCAGGGCGAGGTTGCGGATCATCGGGATCGCGAGGATCGAGAACCCGACGAAGGCGATCGGTTCCAGCCGACGCCCCTCGCGCCAGGCGGACGGCGCCTCGACCGCGGCGGCGACGGCCACGGCGATCGCGAGGCGGTAGGGCCATCCACGCGCCGCGTCCGTCGGAAGCACGCACCAGGCCACCGCAAGGACGAAGCCCACCGCGCCGCGAACCGGAGGGGAGGAGCCGCCGCGCCGGAGGGCGAACACGAACCCGAGCACCACCGCGATTCCCAGCACTGCCCACGTGGCCGGTCCGGCGCCACGAAACAGCTCGGTCGTCGGAACGAACTCGGTCAGCGCCCCCCGAAGCACGGGCTCCCGACGCAGCAGCGCGAGTTGCTCGACCGGCCACGCCAGCGCGCGGAATCCCTGCGGGTGCGTCAGGCACGCCACGGCCGCGGACGCCATCACCAGCGCACCCCGGCGGAGGGAAGTCGCGCGACCCGCTTCGCCGATGGCGCCGCGGCGGTCCCCCGCGAGACCCGCGGCAAGCCCCGCGGCGGCGACGAGCATGCCGTTGACGAAGTAGCCGTGGAAGTGGATCCAGAGCCCGATCGCGGCGGGCAAGGCCCAGCGAAGGGTCCTCCACGGGATCGCCCCGCCGACCGCGACGAGCGTGAAGGCGAGAAACACGTGGGAGAGGGTGTCGGGGCGAGGCTCGAGACGGTAGGCGTTCGCGACGAGGACGATCGACGTGCCCACGAGCGCGGGACCCGGCCGGGCTCCCCCTCGCCGGAGCAGCGCCATCCAGGCGGCCGCGACGAGCGCGCACAGGCCGATCTGGTACGCCATGAGCGCGTGTTCGCCGCCGGCGCGATCGACCGCCGCCACCAGGACCGAGGCCAGCCACTTGTCCTCGACGTAGCGGTAACCGGGAAACGGATGGACGAACGTCGAGACGCCGATGGGGGCTGCGCCGTCGAGGATGGCCCGGCCGACGGCGACCTGCTGCGGGAGGTCGGGATCGACGAGACGGTGCGCGCCGAACGCCGCGCCCAGGAGCAAGACGGCGACGAGGGCGACCCAACGGCTGCGGCGCGGGGCGGTCGCGGTCACGAGCCCGCGTCGAGCTCGCGCAGGAGCGCCTTCGCCTCCCCGGAGGTCGGGTCCTTCGCGAGCGCGAGGCGAAGCGCTTCGCGGGCCTCCGCGCGTCGTCCGGCGATCGCGAGCGCCCTCGCCCGCAGGATGTGCGAGGCCGCGTTTCCTCCCGTCGCCGTCACGAGCCGATCGAACAGCCCGATCGCATCCGCAAATCGCCGCTGGTACAGCCGGAGGTTCCCGAATCGCTCGAGCGCGCCGGGAAGCGACGGGTCGAGCTCGAGCGCCTTCGCGTACGATCGCTCCGCCGCGACGAGGTCCCGCCGCTCCTCGGCCGCGACGGCAAGCCCCACGCAGGCGCGCGCGCGGTCCGAAGGAACGTCGCCGAGCTCGTACGCCGCGCGGAACCAGCGCTCCGCCTCCGCCACCCGTCTATCCTGGATCAGGATCTGGGCGTAGAAGAGCGCGGTGCGGGGGTCGGACGCGTCGAGGGCGAGCGTGCGCTCGAGTCCGCGCAACGCCTCCTCGCGGCGGCCGGCCTTCACGTAAGCCTCGGCCAGGTAGGCATTCGCGGTTACGAGATCGGGAGCCAACTTCACGGCGCGCTGCAAGGGCACGATCGCCTCCGCGGCCCGCTGCATCTGAAGGAGGACGAGCCCCTCGCCGACCCACCCGAGCGTGAAGGTCGGCGCATCGCGCTGGAGCTCCCGGATGACGCGCAGCGCCTCCTCGCGTTTCCCGCGCGCGGCCAGGATCAAGGCCATGTTGTAGCGATTGAGCGGGACGGCGGCCTGTCCCTGCGTCGGCCCTCCCGCGGCGCGCTCCGCTCCCGGCGCTCCGCCGACGTAACCGAGGGCGCGCAGCTTCGCGATCGTCTCGTCCTCGCCGGGGATGTCCCCCGCCTCCCCCTTCGCGCGCTCTCCGGCGGTTTCGTAGTCCGGCACGGTGCGGATCGGCTCCGCGAGGGTCCCGGGGACGAACGCCGCGTCGATCGAGCGGCCGACGAGGTTCTCCGCGAGCGGCAGCCCCGCCAGCCGGGCGATCGTCGGAAAGACGTCGTAGACGCTCGCTTCGGGAATCTCTCCGGGTCCTTTCACCCCGCGACCCCAGGCGACGACGATCCCCTCCGCGCGGTGGCTGAGCGGCGCCTGGTTTCCATACCGGTTCTGCGTGGACAGGCGCGGCCGGCGCGGACCGACCTTGAAGCCGTGATCGCTCACGACGAGCACCGTCGTCTTCGCGGGGTCGACGGAGGCGAGGACATCACCCACGACGCGATCGGCCTCCGCGTAATACGCGTCCCACACCGGCCCGAACCGGGCGACCTCGGCGTCGCTCGCCCACGGAAGGCGCGGCGGCTGGTATTCGCCGAAGAGGTGGCCGACGGCGTCGGTTCCCTCGAGGTACACCGCCGCGATCGTGGGCCGGTACCTTCGGATCAGCTCCGGCGCCAGTCGACGGTAGAGCTCGGTCGTCCGGAGGATCCCCACGAAGGTCTCGAGCTTCTCCGGGTCGGGCGCGAGCGACCCGGGACCGAAGAAAGTCATCGCGTGCGCGTCTCCGATCGCGCGGTCGACCTCCCCCCGCGCGCGCTCGATCTCCGCCGCGACCTCGGGGGGGTGGGCGAGACCCGTCGTCGCGCGCGTGGCGCCGCCCGCGATCTGGTGCGACCCCGCGCGGTCGGAGACGAGGAACCCTCGGACCGGCTCCGCGGGCCAGCTCGCGTACCAACCGACGACGCCGACGGAGAGCCCCTGCTCGGTCGCCACGTTCCAGAAGGCGCGCACGCGCCGCTCGTCGGAGCGCACCGGCTCCTCGACGCCGTCGCGCTTGGTGAGGAACCCGACGATCCCGTGGTCCTCGGGGTGCCGCCCCGTCGCGATGCTCGTCCAGACGATCGGCGACAGGAGCGGATTCTCCGCGCGCAGAACACCCCAAGCTCCCTCGCGCCGCAGCCGCGAGAGGTTCGGAATTCTCCCGTCCCGCTCGAGACGATCGAGGATCTCCCAGTCCGCGCCGTCGAGGCCGACCACGAGCACCTTCGTATCGGGGCTGGGAGGGAGCGTGCCCGTGGAAGGGGTGGAACACGCGGGGAGGAAGAGCAGCAGAGCCGCGAGGGCGAGCCGGCGCATGACCGCCGCAGTATAGGCAAGAAAGAAAAAGGGGGAGGGATTGCTCCCTCCCCCTTCGCCGCTCACGCGGGTGTGGGACCGATCAGAAGGACCAGCGCGCGTTCAGGCGGACCTGCCGGGGGCCCTGGAACAGCACGGTCTGGCCGTAGTCCGGGTCGGGGATGCCGGCCTGGCGCTCGACCTGGTCGTTGACGCGGACCGCCTTCTGCGAGTTGAGCGCGTTGACGACGACGACGCCGAGCTGCAGGTCGCCCATCTTCAACTTGCGCGTCCAGTTGAGGAGGAGGTCGATGTTCATCGTCTTCGGCGTGCGGCCGAGATTGCCGCGACTGACCTTGGTGAAGTCGTAGAGGAAGAACCCGCTGAAGACGAGGGGATCCGACTGCTCGAGCTCGATCGGTCCGGTCGCCAGGCACAAGCCGTCCTGGCAGCCGACGACGTCCGCGCCGAGAAGCTCGAGATCGGCCTGCGTGGATTCCGACCACCACCCGTAGATCGGGTCGGTGCCGGGGATCTCACCGGCGTTCTGGTAGTTCGGGTGTGCGAGCATCGAGGTTCGGGGCGTCCCCGAGGCGTAGTTGAACGAGGCGCCCGCGGTCCATCCGTTCTCCCACTGATACGAGCCGTAGAGCTTGAGGGAGTGCGGGCGATCGGTGTTGAGCGGGCCGCTGCCGAACTGGGTCGACAGGAGCGGCGAGTTCGGGAAGTCGTACAGGGAGGAGATGTTCGGGTCGTCCTGCTGGTTGTCGTTGCGGTACAGGCCTTCATAGAAGCCCCGCAGCCGCGCGTACCGGTAGTTCGCGAAGAACAACCAGTTGTCCGAGAACCGCTTGTTCAGGACGAGCTCGATCGCCTGGTACTTGCGATCGGGAGCCGGGAACGTGGACGGCGTGTTCTCGCCGGGATTCGCCAGCACATACGCGCTGAACGCCTCGACGCCGTAGTCCGGGAACGGGTTGAAGGGGTACCCGTACCCGAGGCCGTAATAGAAGTTCTGGGTCGCCTCGACGGCGCTCAGCTGGATGTCCTCGAGAGCGCGTCCCTGCTCGCGGTAGATCCCGCGCACTTCGAGGGACAGGTCCTTCGAGAGCTCCTGCTGGTACCCGAGCACGATCTCATCGACGTACGGGAGCTTCGTTCCTTCGGTGAGGACGGAAGGATCGAGCCCCTGGAAGAAGATCGCGGAGTTCGGGTTGCCGAGGTGGTCGTTGAGGCCGGTGTAGTTGGGGATGTCGTATCCGCCGTAGCGGTAGAGGGAGAGGCCGATTTCGTTCGAGAGTGCGCGGATCGCGAGGTCGTTCGGGATCCGCTCGAAGTAACGGGAGGCGTTCGCGTAGATCTTGCTGCGGCCGTCCCCCGTGACATCGAAGGTCGCGCCGATGCGGGGCGAATACGCCCAGTCGAACTTGTAGTCCTGCGCGGTGTAGTCCGTCGAACCGGGGATGCGGGTCAGAGCTCCCGGGAACGCGGGGTCGAGCGCGACGCGCTGGAACGGAACCGTGTATTCGCCGGAACCCGCGATCTCCTGCTGGCTCGCGCGGAGGCCGAGCTTGAGGTTCCAGCGGGTGCCGATCGACCAGGTGTCCTGGATGAAGAAGTTCAGCTCCGTCGAGGTGGTCGGCGGAGGAAGCGGGCTGAAGCGCGCGCGGGTGACGCGGAAGTTGTTGTTCGCGCGACCGGTCACGAGGTAACCGGCCGTCGAGCGCAGGTTGATGTAGCAGTCGTCCCCGGCCGGGGCGACGGCGCAGTCCACGAGGCCGGCGCCCTGCGTGTTGTAGTCCTGGTCGCTGTTGACGTCGATCGGGATCTGGAAATCCCTCGGATCGCCGGGGTACTGCTGGTCCTCGGAGAACTCGAGGTCGTAGTAGTCGACGCCGAACTTGAGCTCGTGATTCGCGAGCGCCCAGGTGGCGATCGCCTTGACCTGAAGGCTCTTGTCTTCCTGGGGCGCGAGGAATCCCGCGCCGCCGTACCGCCAGACGGTCCCGGTGCCCGGGCTGTCCGGAGCGCACCCCGCGAGACCCAGGACGCAGCGCAGCTCGCGCTGGTCGGTGAGGGTCGGCTTGTTGAGGGCCAGCGTCTCGTCGAACTCGCCGGTCTTCTGCGAGACCTGCGCCTGGACGAAGAAGTTCGGGGCGAGCACGCCGTCGTATTTCAGCGAGAAGTTGTCCGCGCCGTAGCTGATTCGCGACTGGCCGCCCCCCTGGGCGTAGTCGAGGAAGGTCAGCGACGTGGAGTTGTTCACGTCCTGGGTCGTCCGCTGCGCGCCGTTGGCGCCGCGGGACGGGTCGCCGAAGCCGGTGAGCTCGACGCGGTGGTTCGGGTTCAGGTACCACGTCAGCTTCGCCGCCCAGTTGTTGCTCGTGCGCTCGCGCTCGATCGTCTGGCCGGCGGTCGCGAATTGGCGCGTGCCGACACCGGTCTGGTCGCCGGTCTGGGACAACGGGATCAGCTGGTCCTCGATCGTGAACGCTTCCTTGGTGGTGACCTGGTTGTAGGCGAGGAAGTAGAAGAGCTTGTCCTTGATGATCGGCCCGCCGACCGAAAGGTCGAGGTCGGTCGTCGACATGGAGTCCTGGTTGGACGCTCCGACGATGAGGTCGACCTGCTTGTAGGCGCTCATGAGCCCCTTGGGCTGCACGAAGACGCCGACCGCGCCGTCGATGTTGTTGTTCCCCGACTTCACGATCGTGTTGATCACGCCGCCGGTGGCCTGGCCGAACTCGGCGTCGATGGCGCCGGTCTTGACCTGGATCTCCTCGAGGAACGCGTACGTCACGCCGCTCCCCAGCGAGCCGTAGACGCCGCTGTAGGTTCCGAGGCCGCCGTACCCGCCGTTCGTGATGTTCACGCCGTCGACGAGGTAGGAGTTCTCGAGGCCGGTCGAGCCGGAGATCGAGTAGTTCCCCTGCCCGGTGCCGCCGCCGCTCTCGACGCCCGGCGCGAGCGCGAAGGTCTGCGAGAAGTTGCGACCCACGGGGATGAAGTCGACGTACTTGTCGACCGTGAACGTGCCCCCGATGGTCGTCGTCTTCGGATCGACCAGCGGCGCCTCGGCCGTGACCGTCACCGCCTCGACCTGCCCCGCCGTCAGCACGAACGGAACGGAGCGACGCTGCGTGACGCTGACCAGGATGTCCTTCTGCACGACCGTGCCGAAGCCCTGCTTCTCGACGCGCAGCTCGTACTCGCCGGGAGGCAGGTTGGCGAAGAGGTAGGTGCCCTGCGCGGTGGTCTGGATGCTGATCGGAGCGCGCGCGCCGCTGGCCGTGACCTTCACGCCGGCGATGGGCTGCCCGTTCACATCGGTGACCTTTCCCTCGATGGCTCCGGTCGTCGCCGTCGTCTGGGCGAAGACCGGCATGGCCATGAGGATCGCGCCGAGGGCGATCGCGGCGACCCTCAGCCAGAACTTCGAATTCATCCGGTTGCCTCCTCCTGAATGGTTCCGAACCCCGCGGACCCCGCCTCCCTCACGGAGACGTTGCCCGAACACGGAGCGCATTTTCGGAGGAAAGCAATCGCAGGGCCAAGGAACCCCCTTCCGCAGCGAAACGCGAAGTCTTGGTGCGTCAGCAGGTTGCCCGATGCGAGCCGGCAGCGAAGCGTCGCGATTCCGCCTCGCTCGATTCAAGGTTTTGGATGAGAACAGGGAATCGGATTCGCCGTGCAGTCGGCTGCCCCTCGTTCGCAGCGTTCGGGGCGAGGCGTTATCCTCCGGCGCATGCGCGTGATCCGCCGCCCGCTCGCCCTCGCCGGACTCGCCGGCGCCGTCGCCTTCGCCGCTCCGGCACCGCCCCCCGTGAAGGCTCCCGCCGTGGAGAAGGTCGTGGTGCGGCTCGCGCAGTTCGACGTCGTCGTGCGCGACAAGGAAGGGAAGCTGATCCGGGGGCTGGAGGCGAAGGACTTCGTCGTCCTCGAGGACGGCTCTCCCCTCGACGTCGTCGCGGTCGATTCCTGGGAGTCGCTCGAGAAGGCGGCCGCCGCCGAACCCGCCCCGGCGTCCCCCGAGCCGGTCCCCGAACCCCAGACCGGCGACGCCCCGTCGCCCACGCCCGCGGCCCCGAAAAAGGACGAGGATCAACGCGCGTTCCTGATCCTCTTCGACAATCTCAACGCGTCGACCGCGATGCGCCTGACCCAGGCCAAGCGGGCGGCGACGCGATTCGTCCGCGAGAACCTCCGCGCCAACGACCTGGCGGCGGTTTACACCCTCGACCACGCGCTCCGGCCGATCTCGCCCTTCTCGACCAACCCCGAGGAGACCGTGCGTGCCGTGGAGAAGGTCGCCTGGTTCGAAAGCTCCACGTTCTCGGAGCAGATCGCGGAGTCGATCCTCGCCTACCAGTCGGAATCTGCGGCGAGTCGGATGCAGGGCCGCCTTCAGAACGCCGCCCCGATCGAGGGCGGAAGGCTCGACTGGACGCGCCAGCACGTCTACCGGAGCCTCGCCTCGCTCGCCGAGGTCTTCCACTCGCTTCCCGGGCGACGCGTCCTGGTGCTCGTGTCGGCGGGGTTCCCGATGACCGCGCCGGGGGACGTGGAGCGCCTGCGCGGGGGGTTCACGAACGAGTTCCGGGACCTCGTCAAGGCCATGGGGCGCTCGGGGGTCGCGGTCTACACGATCGACGTCGGCGACGATCTCGCGATGGGGGACGTGAAGAACCGCATCGACTGGCGCGTCGCCGTCGGCAAACTCGGCATGGACGAGTCGTTCATGGCGGACCTCGGGTTCGACTCCGCGTTCGGGACCGGGTCGGCCTCGTCCCGGCGGGAGTTCCTCGGCGTGCTCGCCAACGAGACCGGCGGGCGGATGTTGACGAGCAACGACCTGAACCGGGCGTTCGAGACGATCCAGGAGGACACGGCGAACTACTATCGCGTCTCGTGCCGCGTCCGCGAGCAGGCGGGGGACGCCCGCTACAGGCGCATCGTCGTGAAGGTCCGCGGAATCGACGACGCGCGCGTCACCGCGCGGCGCGGCCGCTACTCCGACGTGACGCCGAATCCCTCGAGCGCGGGAACGGCGGCCTCCGACCGGATCGAACGTTACGCGCGCCTGCTCCTGCGCACGAGCGCAACGACCCTCCCGGCGCCGTCCGACAAGAGCATCCCCGTCGCGATCGTCGCGGAGGTCGTCGGTCCGGTCGTCCTCGCCCCCGACACCGAAGGGGCCGGGCGCGTGGAGCTCGACTTCGTCGCGGTGGCGCGGGTCGCGGGCGAAGTCGTCGGCCGCTACTCGCGCCGCGTGAGCGTGCGCGTGCGGCCCGAGGGGCTCGAGGCGGTCCGCCGGGGATTCCGGGTCGAGGGGAGGATCGACCTCCCGGCGGGGATCTACGACCTGCAGACGACGGTGCGCCTGGAGGAACCGGCGCAGCTGGCGATGTGGAGCGGGCCGATCGCCGTGCCTCCCCCCGGGCGAGGCACGGGATTGCGCTTCGCGGGGGCGATCCTCGCCCGCGAGTCGGAGCCGCTTCCGCTCCTGGCCAAGGCGGAGCTGAAGGCGGACGCGAAGGACGCCCTCGCCCTTCCGCAGGGGCTGCGCCTGCTCCCTCCCGTGGACCCCGCCTTCCAGGGACGGGAGTCGGCGCTGGTGTTGTTCTGGCTCGAGGGCCTTCCGGTGGGGGACGCTCCCCCACGCTTCACCATGGACGTGACCGCGGTCGGCCCCGAAGGGGCGACCTCCCCTCTCCCCGGAGGGATCGTCTTCTTCGAGCCCGACGGCGAGCGGTATCGCGGCGTGCTCCGCGCGTCGCTCGCGGGCCTGGCGCCCGGGGCCTGGCAGATCCGCGTCGCCGCGCTGGGGGAGACTCCGGAGGCGCGCGCGGAGGCGCGCCTGCCGATCGTGGTCGAGGCCGCGCCTACTTCTTCATCGCCTTGAGGGTCTCGCGGGTCTCCTCCGCGAGCGGCCCCTTGGAGTCGAGCTCGAGCGACTTGCGCATCGCGGCCACCGCCTCGTCGATCTTGCCGTCGCGCAGGAGCAGCCGGGCGTTGAGCGCGTGCGCCATCGCGAGGTCGGCGTTGCCGGCGCCCGGCAGGTCGAGCACCTGCCGGAACATCTCCCCCGCCTTCACGTAGTCCTTCTTGTTGAAGTAGCTGATCCCGACGTTGAGAAACGCTTCCGGGCTCGCGGCGCCCACCTTCTGCGCCTGATCGAGCACCTCCTTCGCCTTCTCGGGCTGGCCCATGCGCGTGTGGATCGCCGCGATCTCGAGGTACGGCTCGGGACGCGAGGGGTCCAGCGCGGCCACCTGCTGGAACGCCTCGAGCGCGCCGGCGTCGTTCTTGAGGTCGAGCCGCGCGAGCCCGAGTCCGATGAGCGCCTCGGTGCGCAGTTGCGCGGTCTGGGTCGTGTCGAGCTCCTGGAGGAATAGCGGCTCGGCGTCGGCCGGACGCCCGAGCCGGCGCAGGAGCTGGGCGCGCAGAAGCGCCGCCCCTTCGAACTTCGGGTTCAGCTCGAGCGCCTTCGCGAGCGAGGCCTGGGCCTCTTCGTCCTGCTGGCTCGTCCCGAGGCAGAAACCGCGGAGGTAGTGCCCCAGGGCGCCGTCCGGCTTCGCCTGGATCCCGGCGTCGATCTGCGGGAGCGCACCCGCGCAGTCGCCCGCCTGCACCTGGGCCACGATGGCGTTCCACGACGCCTCGGCGGCGCCGGGGGGCGGCGCGCCTTCCGCCGCGACCGGAGCCACCTCGCCCATCGTGACGTCGGCGTTGACCTCGGAGGCATCCGCGATGTTGAGCGTCGGGGGCTTGGCGGGGTTCGGCCGGCCGTCGATCGCCCAGAGCTCCTTCTTCTGCATGTCCACCGCGCGCGCCTTGAGATTGGCGATCGCCTTGCCGGGAAGCTCCACCGCGAGGTGGTAGTCGCCCGGACGCACGAGGGCGAAGAAGAAGGCCCCTTTCTTGTTCGTCTTGCCCGCGACCTTGATGCCCCGCGAGTCGGGCGTGGGCTCCAGCGAGACCGTCAGTCCCTCGAGGGGCTGTCCCGCCTCGTCGTGCACGGTGCCGAGCACGCGGCCCTGCTGGGCGAAGGCCGCCGAGGCGGCCAGACACGCGAAGACGACGCCGAGCGCCGCCGTGCGAAGCGAATGGGAGGTCATGCCTTCACTCCTGGGGACCGGCCCCGATGCGACTCACCGACCGGCCGATTCTAGGGGGACCGGCTCGCGGGATGCCAGCGGGTGGGCATAATGCGGTCCGTGCGTCAGCGTTTCATCCTCGCCGGCGGAGCCTCGGTTCTCGCGATCGCAGCGGTCGCCACGTCGATCCAGCGGATCCCCGAAGGATCGATCGGGCTGCGGCCGGGAGCGGTCGTCGACGCGGGCCTCGGGTTCGCCCCGCCGTGGGGCCGGGCGACCGTCGTGCGGGCGGGCGGCAAGGCCGCCCTCGCCGGACTGACGTTCCGGACCCCCGAAGGCTCCGAGCTCGTCTTCGACGTCGACGTGGACTACACGCTCGCGACGACGATTCCCGACAAGTTCCGGGACGACGCCGCGCGGCGCGGCCTCGACGCCGCCCTCGGGACGCTCGCCGGGCACGTGCTGCAGGACCTGGGAGAGCGCTCGGGGGCGGAAGCGCTCCTCTCCGACCCGTCGACGCTCGAGGCGGCGTTGCGCGCCGCGTTCGGCTCGAACGGCGTCACCGCGACGCGGGTGAGCGCGCGCTCGACGATGGGGGACGAGGTGCTCGGCCGCCGCCGGACCGCGGAAGCCCGGGAGCGAGTGCGGCCGATGTCGGCGCGTCGCCTCGTGGTCGTGGGTTGGGACGGCGCGGACTGGGAGATCCTCGACCCGATGCTCGCCGCCGGCCGGATGCCCCATCTCGCCGGGATGCTCGCCTCGGGAGTGCGTGCCGACCTGCGCTCGTACGATCCGATGTTCTCGCCGCTGTTGTGGACGACGATGGCGACCGGAAAACCCCCGACCCAGCACGGCATCGCGGACTTCCTCGTCAAGGACCCGGGCACCGGGAAACGCCGCCCCATCACGAGCGACTTCCGCAAGGTGAAGGCGCTCTGGAACATCTGCGGCGACCTCGGCCGCGAATCGGGCTGGGTGGCCTGGTGGGCGACCTTCCCCGCCGAGCCGATCCGCGGAACGATGGTCTCCGAGCTGCTCGCTTCGGTCTCGATGCGCGGCGCCGACGCTGCCCTCGCGGTGAAGGGGATCGCGAGTCCCGAGTCCTGGCTTTCGGAGCGTCGCGACCTGATCGTCGCCGCAGCCGACGTCACCTACGAGGAGATGGCCCGGCTGTTTCCCGTCGCGCGCGCCGAGTTCGAGGACGCGAGACGGCGCGCTCCCGAGGAACAGGTCGACCCCGACTCCAAGGCCGCTCCCGACCCGCTGACGTTCACCGTGAAGCTGCTCTCCGCGACGCGCACGTACCATAACGTCGGGGTCGACATGCTGAAGTCCGGGCTTCCGGTCGTGTCCATCTACTACGAAGCGCCGGACATGATGGGGCACCGCTTCCAGCACTACATGCCGCCGAAGATGGCGATGGTTTCGGACGAGGAGTTCGCGCGTTTCCGCGACGCGGTGGGGAACTACTACGAGGTGCAGGACCGGATGCTCGGCGAGGTGCTCGCCGCGGCGGGGCCGGATGCCGACGTCGTCCTCGTCTCCGATCACGGCTTCCGCAACGGCGACGACCGACCGACGGACGTGGCGCCCTTCACGACCGGCCAGCCGGCGGAGTGGCACCGTCCGTGGGGGATCTTCGCCGCCCGCGGACCGTCTTTCCGGACCGGCCGGATCGGGCCCGCGAGCCTCTACGACATCGCCCCGACCCTCCTCTATCTGCAGGGATTCCCGCAGGCCGACGACATGCCGGGCCGCGTCATCGAGGCGGCGCTTCGCCCCGGGCTTCTCGCCTCGCGCTCCCCCTCACGGATCCGCAGCTACGAGCTCGTCGGCGATCGCATCGCGCGACGGGCCCCGGCGGAGATCGATCCCGCCGCCATGGAAGAGATGATGGCGAACCTGCGCGCACTCGGGTACGTCGGGGGCGAGACCACCGATCCGGTGACCGCGCCCGCCGCAACCGGAGCCGCGACGGCGCCGGAGACGGCGGCGGGCGGGGACGCCTCGCAGACGCAGGTTTACTACCACCGGAATCTGGCCACCTATCACCGCAAGCAGGGAAACCTCGCCGCCGCCGAGCAGGAGCTGCTTCTGGCCAACGAGCGCCAGCCGTTCCCCAAGACCTACGCCATGCTCGGCGAGGTGCGGGCGTCGCAGGGGCGTTTCGCCGAAGCGGCGGAGGCGATTGAGGAGGGATACCGCACGATCCCCTCGATGATGGAGCCCGAGAGCCTCCTCTGGCTCGTGGAGATGTACCTGCGGGCGGGGAACCCCGGGGCGGCGGGGACGGTCGTGTCCCGCCTGGGCTCGCGGGCGACCGCCGCGGTCCGTGAAGCGATCCAGGGGCGCCTCGCCGACGCGGCCGGAAACGTCGACGCGGCGACGGCCGCCTATGAGCGGGCCCTCGCGCAGGATCCCCTGCTGGTCTCGGTGGCGATGCGCCTCGGGGACCTCTACCGGGCGCGGGGGGCGCCGGGGCGGATCGTGCCCTTCCTGGAGCAGGGGGTCGCGAAGAACCCGAAAGCGGACGCGTATCACCACCTGCTCGGAGAGCTTGCCCTTGCGGGCGGCGATGCGAAGGGGGCGCACGCCCATTTCCTCCGCGCCGTGGACATCCAGCCGGAGAACGGTCTCTACCTCGGCCACCTCGCAAACGCCGCGGCGGCCCTCGGGCGTACGGCCGAAGCCCGGCAGTCGCTCGAGTGGGCCGAGCGATGGACGGGACGCGAGGCCCCCTCCTGGATCGCCATCGGGGGCGCCTGGGATCGACTCGGCGAGCCCGACCGGGCCCTGGCCGCGTTCGCGAAGGCCCGGGAGTTCGGCGCGCAGGGTCCCGCCCCCGAGATCGGCACGATCCTCGCCCTCGCCCGGGCGGGGAGGGTGGCGCAGGCGCGCCGCGCCCTCGCCGAAGCCACGCAACGATTCCCCGAAAGCCGGGCTCTGGCGGACCTCGCCGCGCGTTTGCGCTGAGTCGAAGCGCTGGGCTAGGATTCGGCCCGTTGTGACCGCTTCGAGGTGGGCGCAAGCCCACCTTTTTCTTTTTCTGCGGGACGACGCGTGGCCAGAGACGAACTCCAGACCCGGCTCGAAAGCATGGCGGCTCAGGCGGCCTCCACCCGGGGGGTGGAGGTGGTCGAGGTGCTCCTGCGTCGACAGGGGCGCCATTCGGTGCTGCGGATCGACATCGACCGCCCCGGTACTCCGGGGGTGACCCTCGAGGACTGTGAGGCGGTGAGCCACACCCTCGACACCCTGCTCGAGGCCGATGACCCCTTCGGCGACGTTCCGTACGATCTTCAGGTCTCCTCCCCCGGTCTCGATCGCCCCATCCGGAACCCCGAGGACGTCCGAAGGAACCTCGGCAGACGCGTCGTCGTGAACACGCGCGTGCCGGTGGACGGCCGACGCGCGTTCAAGGGGGTCCTCGCCGGCGGCGATGCGGCGGGATTCCGGGTCCTGCGCGACGACGGAGTGGAGGTCGGCGTGACGTTCGAGGTGGTCGAACTCGCCCACCAGGACCTCGACCTTCCCCCCACCCCGCGACGGGGAAAGCGTTGATTTCGGCGTGGTATAGTGCGCGGCGCGTCGCTACGGGTCTTCCTGAAGGGCGGGGTGCGCGGACGCGGCGGACGCGCCACCTCAACCGTCGTTCCCACGAACGACCCGCCTCGAGCGGGCTAGCGGACCGAGCAGCGCGGACCCGGGCCTTCACGGGCCTCGGTTCCCGCCGCACGGGAGTGGTCTTGCCATGAGCAGTGAGTTGTTCCAGACGATCGAGATCATCGGCCGGGAGAAGGGCATCGACCCGGATGTCATCATCCAGGCCGTCGAAGAGGCGTACGCGGCCGCGTCCCGGAAGTACTACCGGAGCAAGGAAGACTACGGAGCCCGCTTCGACCGCGCGTCGGGGCGGTTCGTGGTCTTCGCGAAGCACACCGTGGTGACCGAGGACGAGCTGATGGACCCCCACACCGAAATGACGGTGGAGGAGGCCCGTGAGGTCAAGCCCGACGCCGAGGTCGGCGACGTGATCGAGACCCCGAAAGAGGGGTACGACGCGCCTCTCACCCGCATCGCCGCCCAGGCCGCGAAGCAGGTCATCTATCAGAAGGTCAAGGAAGCCGAGCGGGAGATCGTCTGGCGCGAATACGGCGACCGCATCGGCGACCTGCTCACCGGTGTCGTGAAGCGCTTCGACCGCGGCGACATGATCCTCGACCTCGGCCGAACCGAGGGGGTCATCCCCCGCCGCGAGCAGTCGCGCGCCGAGCACTACAACCCCGGAGACCGCATTCGCGCGGCGCTCATCAACGTCGACAAGGTCGGCAAGGGCCCGCAGCTGATCCTCTCGCGGGGGAGCGAGCTGCTGGTCAAGAAACTCTTCGAGATGGAGGTCCCGGAGATCTACGACGGGACCGTCCAGATCGTGAACGTCGCGCGCGACCCCGGCGAGCGCAGCAAGGTCGCGGTCCGCTCCAAGGACCGCGACGTCGATCCGGTGGGCGCCTGCGTGGGGATGAAGGGCTCCCGCGTCCAGGCGGTGATCCGCGAGCTGCGCGGCGAGAAGATCGACATCGTCCAGTACGACGACGACATCGCGCACTACGTCCGCAACGCGCTGAACCCCGCGGCGATCAACCGCGTGTCGGTCCGCGACTACGAAGAGCGGGAGATGGAGGTCATCGTTTCCGAGGACCAGCTCTCGCTCGCGATCGGCAAGAAGGGGCAGAACGTCCGACTCGCCTCGAAACTCGTCGGCTGGCGCCTCGACATCAAGAGCGAGGCGGAAAAGAAGGCCGAGATCGAGGCGGAGATGGAACGGATGGCCGAGGCCTCGCGCGAGCTCGCGAGCATCCCCGGCGTGAATTCGTCGATGGTGTCGCGCCTTCTGGACGCGGGTTTCCGCAGCATCGAGGAGATCTCGCTCGCGTCGCTCGAGGATCTGCTCAGCATCGAAGGCATCACCGAGGACGAGGCGATCGACCTCCACGACGCGGCCGAGACCGCGCTCGAGGAGCGGATGCGCCAGATGGAAGAGGAGGAGGCCGCGGCCGCCGAGGCGGAAGCGATCTCCGAGTCGGAGCCCGAAGCTTCGCCCGAACCGGGCGAAGGCGAAGGCGACGGCGAAGCCGACCGAAGCTAGGACCGGAACGGAGACTGCATGCCGGGCGTACGCGTCTACCAGCTCGCGAAGGAACTCAAGGTCCAGAGCGCGCTCATCCTCGAGCTGCTCGACCGGATGGGCCGCGAGGTCCGCTCGGACCTCTCGGCGATCGACGAGCCGACGGCGAAGCTCGTCCGCGAGCGTCTGACGGCGGCCCTGGAAGCCGAGAAGCGGCGGCTCGTCGAGCACCCCGCGGAGGTCGCCGAGCCGGCCCAGGAAGCCGCCCCGGTCGAGGTGGAGATCCTCGTCGAGCCGGAGGTGCCGCCCACCCCCGCCCCCGCGCCGCCGGCCGTCGCGGAACTCCCCGCCGAGCAGGCCGCCGCGCCCGCGGAGCCGGTCGCCGAGGCGGCGGAGCCCGCCGTCGCCGCGGTGCCGGAGCCCGAATCCGTACCGGTCGCCGAACCCGCCGCCCCCGCAGCGCCCCCGGTCGCCGAAAAGCCGGTCGCGCCGGCGCCGACCCCCGCGCCGAGACCGGTGGCGGCCGCCCCGGCCTCCCAGCCGGCGGCGGCCTCCCCCGCGCCCGCCGCTCCGGCCCCCGGCCAGCCGCGCGCGCCGCGTGTCTTCGCCGCCCGCCGGACGACGCCGATCATGGTTCCCCCGCGAGGGGCACGTCCCACCGGTCCCTCCGCTCGCCCCGGCATGGGCGGCCCCGGCGCTCCCGGCGCCCGCCCCCCGATGGGGCCCCCCGGCGCCCGCCCCCCCCTGGGGGTGCGAGGTCCCGCAGGTCCCGGTGCTCCGGGCGCTCCCCGTCCCGGTCAGCCCGGCCCCGGCGGCCCGCCGCCTCCGGGAGCGCCTCGCCCCGGCCAGCGTCCGGGAGGCGAACGCGATCGCGGCGAGCGCGGGCGCAAAGGGAAGGGCGCCGAGGCCCCTCCGCCGATCGCCCGGGTGCGTCCCGACCTCCCTCCGGTCCCCGAGAACATCACCCTCTCCGAGGCGGTGACGGTCAAGGAGCTCGCCGAGAAGCTCAACCGCAAGTCGAAGGACGTCATCGCGAAGCTGATCTCGCGCGGGGTGCTCGCGACGATCAACCAGCCCCTCGACCCGCAGATGGCGATCGACGTCGCCAAGGAGTTCGGGTCGACGGCCGAGATCGTCACCTTCGAGGAGGAGCAGCAGCTCCAGGAGATCCTCGACCCGAAGCTCGCCGCGGCCGCGGCGGCTTCCCCCGCCAAGATGGTCCGCCGCCCGCCGGTCGTGACGGTGATGGGCCACGTCGACCACGGGAAGACCTCGCTGCTCGACGCGATCCGCGAGGCGAACGTCGTCTCGACGGAGCACGGCGGGATCACCCAGCACATCGGCGCCTACCAGGTCGAGGAGAAGGGCCGCAAGCTCACCTTCCTCGACACCCCGGGCCACGAGGCGTTCACGATGATGCGCGCCCGCGGCGCACGCGTGACCGACATCGTCGTGCTCGTCGTGGCCGCCGACGACGGCGTGAAGCCGCAGACCCTCGAGGCGATCGACCACGCCAAGGCGGCCGGTGTGCCGATCGTCGTGGCGATCAACAAGATCGACAAGCCCGACGCGCGCCCCGAGCGCGTGAAGCAGCAGCTCGCCGATCGCGGCATCCTGATCGAGGAGTACGGCGGGCAGACCGTCGCCTGCCAGATCTCCGCGAAGAAACGCACGGGCATCCAGGACCTGCTCGACATGATCCTGCTCGTCGCGGACATCGCCGACCTCAAGGCGAATCCCGACCAGCCGGCGACGGGTGTCGTGCTCGAGGCGCGCCTCGACCGCGCGCGCGGCATCGTGGCGACCGTGCTCGTCCAGCAGGGCACGCTGAAGGTCGGCGACCCCTTCATCGCCGGCAACGCCTACGGCAAGGTCCGGGCGATGTCCGACGAACACGGGCGCCGCGTCGACGAGGTCGGCCCGTCGAGCCCCGTCGAGGTCATGGGCTTCCAGAGCGAGCCCGCGGCCGGAGACGCCTTCCAAGGCGTCGTCGACGAGCAGAAGTCCCGGCAGATCGCCCAGTTCCGCCAGGAGAAGGCGCGCCAGGCGGCGCTCGCGAAGTCCTCGCGACGCACCCTCGAGAGCCTCTCCCGCGAGATCGCCGAAGGGCAGATCAAGGAGATGCAGGTCCTCGTCAAGGCGGACGTGGCGGGCTCGCTCGAAGCGCTGCAGCAGGCGATCGGCGAGCTCCCCAAGGACAAGGTCCGCGTCGAGGTTCTCCGCGCCGGCACCGGTGCCATCACGCAGGCCGACGTCCTCCTCGCCGCCGCGTCGAGCGCGATCGTCGTCGGGTTCAACGTCCGTCCCGACCGGGCGACGTCGGAGCTCGCCCGCCAGGAAGAGGTGGAGATCCGCCTCTACACGATCATCTACGACCTCGTGAACGAGCTGAAGGCCGCGATGGTGGGGCTGCTCGAGCCGACCCTCAAGGAGTCGATCCTCGGCCAGGCCGAGGTCCGGCAGCTGTTCAAGGTCCCGAAGATCGGCGTGATCGCCGGGTGCTACGTCACCGACGGGCTCCTCAAGCGGACGGCCGACGTGCGGCTGATCCGGGACAACGTCGTGATCTACACCGGCAAGGTCGGCTCGCTGCGCCGCTTCAAGGACGACGTCTCGGAAGTGAAGAACGGCTTCGAGTGCGGGATCGGCATCGCCGGCTACAACGACCTCAAGGAAGGCGACGTCATCGAGTTCTTCACGATCGAGAAGATCGCGCAGCAGAGCCTCTAACCGGAGGGGCCGATGACCGTCGGCGTCCTCACGTTCGAGCTGCACCTTCCGGGCGCGCGCTCGCTGAAGGACAAGCGCCAGATCGTCCGCAGCCTCAAGGAGCGCCTGCGCTCGCGCCACAACGTGGCGGTCTCCGAGCTCGAGGAGCATGCGGAGCTGTGGCAGCGAGCCACCCTCGCGATCGTCTCGGTGGCGGGGCGGCGCGATCCCCTCGAGCGGCTGTTCGAGACGGTCCTGGCCGAGTCGGAGTCGCAGGTCCCCGGACACGTGCTTTCGCCCTCGACCGAGTTCCTGGAGGGAGACCTCGCATGACGAGCCACCGGCTCTCCCGCGTCAACGAGCAGATCCTGACGATCCTGGCGGAAGCGGTGCGCGACGAGGTTCGCGACCCGCGGGTCCAGGGCCTCATCACCCTCACCGGCGTCCGTGTGACCCAGGACATGGACCTCGCCCGGGTGTACGTCTCCGCGCTGGGCTCCGAGCCCGAGCGCGTCGCCGCGGTCAAGGCGCTCAATCACGCGGCGCCGTTCCTGCGGCGCATCGTCGCGCAGCGCGCGGGGCTGCGACACACGCCGCGCCTCGAGTTCCTCGCCGATGCCAGTCTCGAGACCGGCGCCCGTGTCGAGCGGGTCCTCAAGGACATCGAGAACGAGGAACGATGAGCCCTCCCGAGGGGCTCCTCCTGGTCGACAAGCCGGAAGGACCCACCAGCCACGACGTGGTCGCGCTCGTCAAGCGTCGTCTCGCGGCGTCGAAGGTCGGACACGCCGGGACGCTCGATCCGATGGCCTCCGGCCTTCTTCCCCTCGCGCTCGGGCGCGCGACGCGTCTGATCCGGTTCCTGCCCGCCGCCCCGAAGGTGTATGCCGGCTCGATCCGGCTCGGCCTCGCGACGACGACCGACGACGTGACCGGGGAGGCGTTGTCGCGCCACGACGGTCCCGCTCCGCCGCTCGCGGAGGTGATCGCGGCCGCCGCCCGATTCTCCGGGCGCCTCCTCCAGCACCCCCCCGCCTTCTCCGCCCGCCGGGTCTCGGGGCAGCGGATGTACCGGCTCGCGCGCAGGGGAGAGGCGGCGGTGGGCCCGCCGGTCGAGGTGGAGGTGTACCGGTTCGACCTCGCGGCGACCGGCGATCCGTGGAGCTTCGCCTTCACGGTGGCGGTCTCCTCCGGGACGTACGTCCGCTCCCTCGCCAGGGACCTCGGGGCCGCCCTCGGGTGCGGCGGGACGCTCGAGACGCTCCGCCGGACGGCGATCGGCCCCTTCCGCGTCGAGGACGCCGTCGCGATCGCGGGGGACGCCGCGCTCGATCCCGCGCGGATCGTCCCGCTGGAAGGGATGCCCCTGGGGTTGCCGGACGCCGCGCTCGACGACGCCGCCGCGTCGCGATTCGCCTCGGGGGTGGCGATTCCGTGGGATCAGGGCGAGGGGCTGTTGCGCGTGACGGCCCCCGGGCGGCTCGTCGGGGTCGGCGAGGTCCGGAACGGTCTTCTCGCACCGCGGGTGGTCGTGTGCTAGATTCCCGCGGTTCCTGAAGTCCTTTTTCTGACCCGCTCGCATCTGTCGACGGGTTCGGAGGTCGGCGAGATGCCGCTCAATCCCCAGCACAAGTCCGAGTTGATCGAGTCCTACAAGACCCACGGCACCGATACCGGGTCGCCGGAGGTCCAGATCGCGCTCCTCACGAAGCGGATCGAGCACCTCACCGAGCACTTCAAGTCCCACGCGAAGGACCACCACTCGCGCCAGGGGCTGCTCAAGATGGTCGGCAAGCGCCGTCGCCTGCTCGATTACCTCAAGCGCAAGGACCTCGATCGTTATCAGCGCGTCATCGGCCGCCTCGGCATCCGCAAGTAGCGGAGAGGCGGGCCTACGGCGCCCAGAAGGCACGGGACCGCGGGGCCGGGAAACCGGCTCGCTCCCGTGCGTGAAGCTTTGGAACGGAGAACCCTGGGGCCGTGGGAGCCCCGCAATGGGCCCTTGTGCCTGCGCGGAGCGCGCGGCTCGGGCCGTACGAGAGGTAGGCGGTCGTGATGCGACGCAAGGAAATCGAGATCGGCGGGAAACCGCTCGTCGTCGAGACGGGCAAGGTGGCGAAGCAGGCGGACGGATCGGTGATGGTCCGTTACGGCGACACGGTGGTCCTCGTCACCGCGTGCGCCGCGAAGGAGCCGCGGCCGGGGATCGACTTCCTCCCGCTGACGGTCGACTATCGCGAGAACACCTACGCGGCCGGAAAGATCCCCGGCGGGTTCTTCCGCCGTGAGGGCCGCCCCAACGAGAAGGAGATCCTCTCCTCGCGGCTCATCGACCGCCCGCTGCGCCCGCTTTTCCCCGACGGCTGGGGGTGCGAGACGCAGATCGTCGCGTTGCTGCTCTCGTCCGACCAGGAAAACGACTCGGACGTCCTGGCGGTCACCGGCGCCTCCTTCGCGCTGGCCATCTCGGACATCCCCTTCCCCACGCCGATCGCGGCGGTCCGCGTCGGCCTGACCGCCGACGGCGCGTACCTTCTCAACCCGACCTTCACCCAGCTCGAGACGAGCCGGCTCGACCTCGTGGTCGCCGGCTCGAAGGACGCGGTCGTGATGGTCGAGGCGGGATCGAAGGAGGTCTCCGAGGCCGAGATGCTCGAGGCGATCCGGCTCGGGCACGAGGCGATCCGGAAGATCGTCGCGGCCCAGGAGGAGCTCGCGAAGGAGTGCGGGAAGGCCAAGCGCACCTTCACGAAGGCGCCGGAGCCCGAGGGAGTCCGCGAGAGGCTCGACCGCGAGTGGAAGCCGCGCCTGGCGGAAGCGATGCGGATCAAGGCGAAGCTCGACAGCTACGCCAAGGTCGACGCGCTGAAGAAGGAGATGCTCGCATCCTTCGGCGAAACCGAGGCCGAGGCCAGGTCGTTCGCGTCGAAATACTGGTACGAGCTGCAGGATCACATCCTCCGCGAGGAGGTCTTCGAGCGGGGCGTGCGCCTGGACGGGCGCGCGTTCGACCAGGTCCGTCCGATCACCTGCGAAGTGGGGGTTCTCCCCCGCACCCACGGCTCCGCGCTGTTCACGCGCGGCGAGACGCAGGCGCTCGTGACGGTCACCCTCGGGACCTCGGCCGACGCGCAGAAGCTCGACTGGGTGGAGGGCGAGTCCTTCCGTCGCTTCATGCTGCACTACAACTTCCCGCCGTTCTCCGTCGGCGAGGTCAAGTTCCTCCGCGGCCCGGGTCGTCGCGAGATCGGCCACGGCGCCCTCGCCGAGCGTTCGCTCGTCCCGCTCGCGCCCAGCGAGGAGAAGTGGCCCTACACGATCCGCATCGTGTCGGACATCCTCGAGTCCAACGGCTCCTCGTCGATGGCGAGCATCTGCGGCGGCTCGCTCGCGCTCATGGACGCCGGCGTCCCGATGGACGCCGCGGTCGCGGGCGTGGCGATGGGGCTCATCAAGGGGGACACGAAGTTCGCGGTGCTGACCGACATCGCCGGTGCCGAGGACCACCACGGCGACATGGACTTCAAGGTCGCGGGGACCCGGAACGGGATCACCGCGCTCCAGATGGACATCAAGATCGGCGGCGTGACCCCCGAGATCATGGCGCAGGCCCTCGATCAGGCGCTCCGCGGCCGGCTGCACATCCTCGACCGGATGCAGGAGTCGATCCAGACGCACCGCGCCGAGATCTCCCCCTTCGCCCCGCGGATCATCACGATCCAGATCCACAAGGAGAAGATCCGCGACGTCATCGGCCAGGGCGGGAAGACCATCCGCTCGATCGTCGAGCGCACGGGCTGCAAGATCGAGGTCCACGACGACGGCCGCGTCGACATCGCCTCGACCGACGAGGCGGCGGCGCAGAAGGCGGTCGAGATCATCCGCGAGCTCACGGCCGAGGCCGAGCTCGGCAAGACCTACCTCGGCAAGGTGGTGCGCGTCGTGAACTTCGGCGCGTTCGTCGAGATCATGCCGGGCGTCGAAGGACTTCTGCACATCTCCGAGATCGCCGAGCAGCGGATCGCCCAGGTGCAGGACGAGATCGACGAGGGCGACGAGGTCCTCGTCAAGGTGATCGAGATCTCCGAGGGGCGCGTGCGCCTGAGCCGCAAGGCGGTCCTGCGCGAGCAGCGCGGCGAGACCGGGCCGCCGCCGGAAGGGGAAGGCGGCGGACGTCCGCCTCGCGACGGCGGGTACCGAGGGGGGGACCGCGGGGGGCGCGGGCCGCGTCGGGGCCCGCGCGGCGGCGGCGGCGGACACCACGGCGGCGGCCCGCGCGGCGACCGTCCCGCCGACGCGTTGCAGGGCGTCCCGCAGGGGGGCGGTCGCGGCGAAGGCGGCCCCGGCGGCGACGACCGCGACTGAGGCCCGATGTTCGGAGGACGCGTCGCAAGGCATCTGATCGAGACGGGGCGGCTCACGCAGGCCCAGCTCGACGAGGCCGTGCGCACGCAGGGCTTCTTCGGCGGCCAGCTCGAGACCTACCTGCTCAAGCTCGGCTACGTGGACGAGGCGACCCTCGGCGCGGCGCTCACGGAAGCGTCGGGGGTCCCCTTCGCCGCGGTCGAGCAGCTCCGGGCCATCCCCGACGACGCGATGCGCAGCGTGCCGGCGGCGATCGTCGAGAAGCACCGGGTCTGCCCGTTCCGGGTGGAGGACGGCCGCTTGCGGATCGCCACCCTCAACCCGCGCGACCTCGCGGCGATCCGCGAGATCCAGCAGGCCTCCGGCCTTCCCGTGGATCCGTGGATCACGACGGAGTTCCGCCTCTACCAGGCCCTCGAGCGCCACTGGAAGATCCGTTACCCCGGCGTGAAGGCGATCACCCTCGCCCCGCCCGCGAACCTCCCTCGGCGGCCGTCGGCCGCGGCCGGCCCCTCCGTCGAGGAGACCCCGCCGCAGTTCGGTCTGGACGGTCTCCCGCTCGACGCCGAGGCGCACCACGCGCTCGACGTCTTCGCGTCGCCGGCCCCGATCGCGGAGCCGGATCCCGCTTCCGAGCCGGTCCGCGCGATGCCGGCGGAACCGGCTCGACCCGTGGAACCGACCCTCCTCGCCGATCTCGAGGAGGCCCTGGTCACCGCCCGCGACCGTGACGCCGTCGCCGACGCCCTCCTGGGATTCACGAGCCTTCGCGTGCGTCGATCGGCGATCTTCGCCGTGGGGAAAGACGGCGTGAAGGGGCTCGCGGGACGCGGCCGTGCCTTCGAGTCCGAGAAGCTCCGGCGCGTGTCCCTTCCGCCCGGGTCCGGGACGATCTTCGACACCGCGCTCGGAAGCCGCGACTTCTACTTCGGCGTCGTGCCGGCGCTCCCGCCCAATCGCGACCTCTACACGGCGCTGGGCGGGCGCCTCCCCGCGTCGGTGCTGATCCTGCCGATCCTGGTGAAGGAGCGGACGGCCGCCCTCCTCTACCTCGACGACGACGACGAGCGGATGCTCAATCCCGACATCGCCTCCATGCGACGGGTCGCGATGAAGGCCGGGCTCGCCTTCGAGCTGCTGCTCCTGCGCAACAAGCTTCGCGAGATCTAGAAACGGAAAGGGCGCCCTCGCGGGCGCCCTTTCCGTTTCCCGACCCGTGGGAACTCCCGACTAGCGGTACACCTCGACGCGGTCGCCCAGGCGCACCTCGCGAACGGTCTGCACGATCTTCGCCGCGGAGGTGCCGTCCCCCACGGTGAGCACGACGGCCCGGCCGAGCATCTGGCGCGGCAGCTCGGGAACGTCGCGGTAAAGCGTGAGCAGGGTTCCGGGCTTCACCCCCGCGGCCGACCCGAGGTCGGTGTAGATCACGTGACCTTGCCCGGTCGCCTGGAGCTTGTCCTTCGCGGTCACCACGTACCCCTGCTCCCCCCCCGAAGGGTCGACGGCGTAGCGGTCGAACGGGGGAAGGGTGCGGGTCGCGGGGGCCTCCAGATCGGTCCACGGCACGATCTCGTCGCTGTCGCGCATCGTGGTGCACGACATCGAGATGACCGCGATCGCGGTGTTCTCCTGGGCGGCGAGGACCTGGAGCTTTCCGAGGCGGAGGATCATGGTGCCGAGCGCCTGTCCCGTGACCGGGTGCACGACGGCGGAGCCGCGACGGATCACGGCGAGCTGCTGGCCGGCGGCGACGCCCTGGGCGGAACCGCGATTGAGGTAGACGACATCGCCGTCGGCGACCTCCTTGCGCTCCATCTCGCGGCCGGCGATCCAGGTCTCGGAGGCCTGATGCTCGGTCTCGATGAACCCCGAACAGTAGAGATCCGCCGTGTCCGCGAGCGGCACCAGCGGCGGAGGCATCGGCGCGACCGGGGCCGGCTTCTCGGCCGGCGCCTCGGGGGCGCCGGTGCCGGTCTCGGCATCGGCGGTCGGCTCGGGGGCCGGCTCACCCGCGGGGGGTCCCTCGGGAGGCACGACCTCGGGCTTCCCGGGAACGTTCAGGGGATCGCCGGGGTAGATCCAGTGGCTGTCGAGCACGTACCGGTTCTGGTCCCAGACCTGCGGCCAGAGGTAGGGATTGTCGAGCCACTTCCCCGCGAGGTCCCAGAGGGTGTCCCCCTTCTGGATGATGTAGGCCTCCGGAGTCGCCTGCGGAGGGTCCCACGGCGTCCAGTGGCCGTCGGGCATTTGCTTCAGGTTCTTCGGCGGCCGGGTCGAGGTGCTCTTCGAGGCAGCGTCCTCGGCGTACGTCGCACCGAACGCGAGGACCGCGATCACCCCCCAAGCCCCGAGCTTCAGCGCTTTGCTCATCCGCAGCTCCTATGCCCGCCGCTCCATTCCCGGTCCCCCGTCGATCACCCGGGGGAATCCCAGAGACCGGGACGGCAAATCGCCGGCAAATATAGGCCCGACAATGCGGAATTCAAGACAGGTAAAAGTCGAGGGCCGTCCGGCCATAAACCGAGGTCCGGGTGAGCGCCCATCCCTGGGGGGGCTGGGCCGGCTCGGACCGGGTATCGCGCTCGAGGACGATCGACGCCCCGGAGGGGAGGACCCCCGAAACCACGAGCGCCTCGAGGAAGTGTGGACCTGCCCCGTCGGCCCACGGCGGATCGGCGAAAACCCAGGCAAACGGCCCCTCGACGCGGCGGCCGCGCAGGAGAGCCACGGCGTCCCCCTGGACGAGCCGGCAGCGGTCGGCGATCCCCAAGGCACGGGCGTTCTCCCGGATCGCGTCGGAGGCGAGCCGCCCCGACTCGATGAAAACCGCCTCGTCGGCCCCCCGGCTCAACGCCTCGAACCCGAGTGCCCCGCTCCCCGCATAGGCGTCGAGGACGCGCCCGCCGGGAAGGCGCTGGCCGAGAATGTCGAAGAGGGCCTGGCGGACCCGGTCGGAGGTCGGACGCAGCCCCGGGGCCTCGGGGACGCGGAGCCGCCGGCCCCTCAGGTCTCCGGCGACGATCCGGACGAGACCCAAGGTCAGCCGCGACGGGCGCCGGAGGTCCGCCGCCCGCGGGTGCGTGGCCGCCGACGTCGTCCCGCTCCCCCGCCGCCCCCCCCTTCGGCACGCTCCCCGGAGAAACCCGCGAGGGGCTCCGGGCGGACCGGCTCGCCGAGGAGGTGCTCGATCGCGGTCAGGCGCCTTGCGTCGAGCGGGGTCACGAAGGTGATCGCCCGTCCGAGGCGGTGGGCGCGGCCGGTGCGCCCGATGCGGTGGACGTAGTCCTCGGCGTGCATCGGGACGTCGTAGTTGATGACGAGGTCGATGTCGGTGATGTCGAGGCCGCGCGCGGCGACGTCCGTGGCGACGAGGATGTGGAACTCGCCGCGCCGGAAGGCGTCGAGGGCGCGCTCGCGGTTGGCCTGCGAGAGCAGGCTCGACAACGCGACGACCTCCATGTTGCGGGCGCGCAGGCGGCGGCTGATCTCCGAGGTCGCCTCGCGCGTCGCCGTGAAGACGAGGGCCTTCGCGGGGTTCTCGCGCTGCAGGAGCGCCACGAGCGCGGCGTCCTTGCTCGCCTTGTCCACGAAGATGAGGGAATGGTCGATCGTGTCCTTGACGATCTGCTGCGCCTCGATGCGCACCGTCTCCGGATGGAACATGTAGCGCTCGGACAGCCGCCGGATCTCCTCGGGAAAGGTCGCCGAGAACAGGAGCGTCTGACGGCTCATCGGTGCCCGCTTCAGGATCGCGTCGATGTCGCGGATGAACCCCATGTCGAGCATGCGGTCGGCCTCGTCGAGAACGAACACGCGCACCCGCCGGAGGGACAACGTCGCCTGCTGCAGGAAGTCGAGCAGTCGCCCCGGCGTGGCGACGAGCAGGTCGCACCCGTCGGAGAGCGCCTGCTTCTGCATCCCGCTGGATGTTCCGCCGTAGGCGAGCACGGTTCGCAGGCCGAGGTGCTTGCCGAATCGCTCGGCCTCCCCCGCCACCTGGATGGCGAGCTCGCGCGTGGGGCACATCACGACCGCCTGCGGCCCTTCACCCCCGTCCTGGAGACCCTGGAAGATCGTCAGCAGGTAGGCGAGCGTCTTCCCCGTGCCCGTCTGGGCGATGCCGACGAGGTCGTGGCCGCGCAGCAGGATCGGGATCGCCTGCTCCTGGATCGGCGTCGGCGTCGTGTAGCCGGCTTCGTCGAGGGCCTGCTGGGATTCGGGTCGGAGGGAGAAGTCTCGGAAGGTCTTGGAGTGCATCAGACCAGGGCCTCGATCTCCGCGTCTTCGAGCAGGCGGTTGGAGCGTTTGGCGGCCTCGAAGATGCGCGCCACGCGCTCCTCCGTCGCCGGGATCCCCTTCGTCTCGAGCCAGTACACCACGTTCGACTTCCCGCTCATGGGCCCCACGCGGATCTTCTGCGCGAAGCCGAAATCGGCCGCGGGCACGCCGGAGTAGACGCGGTCCACGAGCCAGCCGTCCCCCATGCGGAACGCCTTGATCACCGCCGCGGCGTGTACGCCGGTCGCCGTCTGGAAGGCATCGGCCCCGACGACCGGGTAGTTGTCGGGGATGGGGACGCCCAGGGCGTCGGCCGCCGTGCGGGAGTATTCGCCGAGCTTCGTCAGGTCGCGGTCGATCCACCCCAGGAGCCTGAGGTTCACGAGCATCAGATCGAGCTCCATGTTCCCCGAGCGCTCGCCGACGCCGAGCGCGCAGCCGTGCACGCGGGTCGCCCCCGCGGCGAAGGCCGCGAGGCCGTTGGCGAGCGCCAGGCCGCGGTCGCGGTGGCCGTGCCAGTCGATCCCGACCTCGCGCCCGCCGGCTTCGTCCAGGGCTTCCCGCACGAATCTCACGAGCGCGGTCGCTCCCCACGGCGTCGCGTGCCCGGTCGTGTCGGCGACGACCACGCGCCGCGCCCCGAGCCGCACCGCTTCCTGGTAGAGGCGCCGGATCGTCTCGGGTTTCGAGCGGGTCGTGTCCTCGGCGACGAACAGGACCGGAAGGCCCGCGGCCACGGCGATCGTGATCGCCTCCGCCGACCGGCGGAGGAGGAACTCCTCGTCCCAACCCTCCGTGTACTGGCGGATCGCGGAGGAGCCGATGAAGAGCGAGACCTCGATCGGGACGCCGCTCGCGCGGGCCACCTCAACGATCGGCTCGACGTCTCGGGGAAGCGTCCGTGCGGTGCAGTTCGGCGCGATGTCCAGTTTCGCGTCGCGGATCTCGCGGCACAACGCCTCGACGTCGGCCGCCGCCCGCGGACCCGCGCTCGGGATCCCGACGTTCGCGGCCTCCACGCCGAGGTCGTCCATCAGGTGCAGGAGCCGGAGCTTCTTTTCGATCGGGGGATCGAGGACCGACGGCGACTGCAGCCCGTCCCGAAGGGTCACGTCGTTGAGCATGACCTGCGCCGGACGCATGGGCGGAAGGGCCGCCGCCGCGTGGTTCCAGTCGTGGATCAACTCCTCGCGCATCTCGCCCGGGATGCTATCAGACTAGAAGTACCCGCGATCCTTCAGGTATTGCAGGCTCCTGCGCATCTGCTTGATCTCCCCTTCGGCGATGAACATCGCGCGAACGGTTTCCTGTCCGCGCGGGAAATCCGCCGGAAGCGGGGGCAGGACGACTTCGCGGAGGGCGTCGGCGGCGGAGTCGTCGAGCGGGTAACACCCCGACTCGGTCTCGATCGACACGCCGACCACCTGCCCGTCCTTGGTGATCGTGAACCGGACCACGTTGCGGTGGTCGAGCGCCCAGCTCTGGTTCTCCGCCGCCCAGCGTTCGAATACCCCCGACGTCATCCAGAGACGGTTGTGCCAGGCGCGCCAGATCGCGATGTAGATCGCGCGACCGTAGTCTCCCCAGTCGTAGTCGACGCTTTCGAACTGCAGGTTGCCGACGCCGTACCCGACGAACGGGAGCGAGGAGAGGTCGAGCGGGCCTCCCTCCCCCTTGCCGCCGCCTTTCGGCCCCTTGTTCGACGGCGCGAGGTCCGGTTTGGGGAGGGCCTGCTGGAAGCTCCGGATCCGCCCGGCGAGGTCGCGCGGCGCGATCGACGTCCGACCGGCCTCCTCGCGGTCGGGCACTCCCGGCGCGGGATCGGGAAGCGGCCCGCCGCGCGCCCCGCCCTTCGGCCGGGAGTCCTCCATCCCCGACGAGCGCGACACCTTCGGCGTCTCCGGGGGAGGACCCTCCGGGATCCGGCGGTTCGGCTCCATCCGGTATCGCGCGTCGCGAGGAGGATCGACGGGAGGAGGCGTCTCCTTCCGCAGCCGCATCTCCTCCGCGGGAGCCTTGGGAGCCGGCGCGGGAGCCGGCGCGGGACTGGACGGCGGGGGCGCGGGAGGCCTCGGGCTCATGAAGACGACCGGCGGCGACGCGGCGACTTCGGGACTCGCCGGCTGCACCTGCGCGAGGGTCTGCTGCTTCCAGTCGGGCATGACGAGGATCCCGATCACGATCAGCAGGTGGGCGATCACCGACAGCAACACCGCGAGCTGCATCCGGAAGATCCGGCGAAGCGCCGCGGTTTCCTCGTTCTCGAGGGGCTCCGGGCCCGTCAGGTGGAGTTGCTGCATCGTTGGGCGACCCGGTGGAAAGTCTGGCGCACCCGGGAGAATTCCGCCCGTGGCACCGTCGGGTGCACGCGGTTGGTCAACAGCACGTAGATCCGCGGGACACGGGGCTCGATCCAGACCGAAGTCCCGGTGAACCCGAAGTGGCCGACCGCGTCGTCGTCGAGCACCCCGCGCACCGATTCGGTGAGCGGCGCGAAGGTGAAGCCGAACGACCGCGTCCCCTCCCCGGCGACCGGGGCGAGCATCCGGCGCCGCGCCGGCGAGTCCAGGACGTGGCGCGCGATCGCGGCGACGGCGTCGGCGGTCGCGAAGAGGCCGGCGTGCCCGGCGACGCCGCCCAGCCCCCAGGCGTTCCCGTCGTGAACCGCGCCACGGATGACCTCCGTCCGGAACGGATGATCGTGCCCGGCCTCCCCCGCGAGCTCGCGCTCGAAGGCGTTCCCGCGTTCGGTGGGAGCGGCGTCCTCGAATCGGTCCGAGGTCCCCGCGTATCCCGCGCGGGCGAGGCCGAGCGTGGCCGCGATGCGCACGTCGAACAGGACGTCGAGGGGACGTCCGAGCGCCCGCTCGATCGCGATGCCCAGGAGGATGTACCCGAGGTCGGAGTAGAGCGTGGTGCCGGGGGGAGCGGCCGCCGGCTCCGCGGCGATCGCCGCGAGATAGGCCTCCCGCGTCGATCCGGAGAGATAGAGCGGCCGCCAGGGCGGAAGCCCGGCACGGTGGGCGCCGAGGTCCAGGAGGGTGGCGCGCTCCCACGCCGAGCCCGAAAGCTCGGGAAGCCAGGCCCCCGCGGGAGCGGAGAGATCGATCGCGCCGCGATGCTCGGCCAGGGCCGCGAGGAGCGCCGTCGCGAGCGGCTTCGTCAGCGACGCGAGGTCGAAGGGGGTCTCGAACGTCACGGACCCCGCGGCGCCCCGGGCGAGCGTCTTGCCGGAGGACTCCACGTGCCAGCAGGCGCCGGGCATCGAACCGGCGGAGACCTCGGCCTCGACGAACGCGCGGAGCGGGTCGCTGCTCACACGCGACCGGGGTTCGCGGCGATCGCGTCGCGGACCCGGAAGGCGAGCTCGAGGGCGCGACGACCTTGGAGGCCGTCCACCGGGGGGGGTGTCCGGGAGGCCACGGCGTCGAGGAACGCGTCGAGCTCGATGGCGAGAGGCTCCCCGTCCTCGACCGGCAGGTGGTCGTGCGCGATCCCGGGAGCTCCGTCGGCGCCGAAGGCGAGCTTCCAGCGCTCGACCGTCTTCGCGCCCGTGTCGCACGCGATGTACGTGCGCGACTGGAAGACGCGAATGCGGCGAAGGCGCTCGGCCGAGATCCGGCTCGCCGTGAGGTTCGCGACGCATCCGCTCGCGAGGCGGATCCTGGCGTTGGCGATGTCGACCTTGTCGGTCAGCGCCGCCACCCCGACCGCGTCGACGGAGACGGCGTCCGTGCCGTCGAGGAACAGCAGGAGGTCGAGGTCGTGGATCATGAGGTCGAGGATGACGTCGACGTCCGTCGACCGCGCGGAGAACCCCGCGAGACGGTGGATCTCGAGGAATCGCGGGGCGTCCACCGCCCTCGCGAGCGCCCGCATCGCCGGGTTGAAACGCTCCGTGTGCCCCACCATCACGAGACGGCCGGACGCGGCCGCCTGTTTCAGGATCGCGTCGGCATCTTCGAGGGAGGAGGCGATCGGCTTCTCGATCAGGACGTCCGCGCCGCCGGCGAGCAGGATCTCCGCCGCCTCGCGGTGGTGGACGGTCGGCGTCGCGACGCTCGCCGCCTCCACCTTCCCCACGAGGTCGCGGGCCTGCGCGAACGCCTGGCACCCGAACTCCTTCGCGATCTCTCGGGCGCGCTCGGCGTTCGCGTCCGCGACGCCGACGAGCCGGCATTTCGGATTCGACGCATAGAGGCGCGCGTGGTGGCGACCGAGATGGCCGACGCCGACGACGCCCACCGGGACCGGCGCGCTCACCGGCACACCCCGCGCTTGGCGGTGCGGACGAAGTCGAGGAAGTACGCGACCTCCGGGATGTGGCCGAGCTCCTGCTCGACTTTCCGCTGCGCCTGCTCCAGGAGGAGCTTCGAGCGGAACAGCGTCATGTAGCAGCGCTTGATCCCCTCGATCGTCTCGGTGGAGTAACCGCGGCGCTTGAGCCCCACGAGGTTGATGCCGTGCGTCGCCGCGCGGTTCCCCACGGTGATCACCCACGGGAGCGCATCCTGCGTCACGACCGAATACCCCCCGATGAAGGCGAACTTCGCGACCCGGCAGAACTGGTGGACGCCGCTGTAGGCGCCGACGGTGGCGTCGTCGCCGACTTCGACGTGCCCCGCGAGGGTCGCCGCGTTGGCGAAGATGCAGCGGGAGCCGACCTGTCCGTCGTGGGCGATGTGCGCCTGCGCCATGAGGAGATTGTCGTCGCCGATCCTCGTGATCCCGCCCCCTCCGGGCGTGCCGCGGTTCACCGTGACGTATTCGCGGATCGTGTTGCGCGCCCCGATCACGAGCCCGGTCGGCTCTCCCTTGTACTTGAGGTCCTGGGGCGGCCCACCGAGCGAAGCGAAGGGGGACACGGCGTTGTCGGGACCGAGCGTGGTCCGGCCGTCGATCACGACGTGCGACTCGAGGCGGCAGCGGTCGCCCACGACGACTTCGGGTCCGAGGACGCAGAAGGGGCCGATCACGACGTCGTCGCCGATCGTCGCGTCGGGATGGACCACCGCCCTGGGATCGATCGCCGCAGCGCCCATCGTCCTACTCCCGGTCGACCATCGCCGAGAGGATCTCCGCCTCGGCGGCGAGCTGGCCGTCCACTTCCGCGATCCCCCGCATCTTGCAGGTGCGGGAGCGGAGCTTCAATACCTCCATGGTCAAGCGGAGCTGATCCCCGGGAACGACCGTGCGCCGGAACCGCGCCTCGTCGATGCCGGTGAAGAAGACCAGGCGTTTCTCGCGATCGGGCATGTCGTGCAGCAGGAGCACCGCTCCGGCCTGCGCGAGCGCCTCGATGATGAGGACGCCGGGCATCACCGGCGCTCCCGGGAAGTGCCCCTGGAAGAAGGGCTCGTTGATCGTGACGTTCTTGATCGCCACGACGCGCCGGCCGGGCTCCATCTCCAGCACGCGGTCGACCAGCAGGAACGGATACCGGTGCGGAATCGAGTTCATGATCCCGCGAACGTCCAACGGTGCGCTCACGCCTCCCCCTTCGCCCGGTTCTCGAGCGCCTCGAGCCGGGCGCGCAGCTCGCGCAGCTCGGCGCGGAGCTCCGGGAGCTTCTTCAGCGCCGCCTGGGCGCGTTTCCATTGCCGGTGATCCACGGCGGGAATCCCCGCGACGAAGGACCCCGCGGGAACGTCGGCGAAGACCGCCGTCTTCGCGGCGACGACCGTGCGTTCCCCGATCTCGAGATGCCCGGCCGACCCCGACTGCCCGGCGAAGACCCCGTACGCGCCGACGCGGGTGCTGCCGGCGATCCCCGACTGCGCCGCGAGCAGGCATCCCTTCCCGAGGGAGACGCCGTGGGCCACCATCACGAGGTCGTCGATCTTGGTGCCGTCTCCGACCACGGTGTCGTCGACCGCGCCGCGGTCGACCGCCGCGTTCGCGCCGATCTCGACGTCGTCGCCCACGACCACGCGGCCGACCTGCGGGACCTTGTGGTGGACCCCTCGCGACGTCGCGAAACCGAACCCGTCGGCGCCGAGCACGACGCCGGCGTGCACGAGGCAACGCGCGCCGACGACGCTCCGAGGGTAGAGCACGACGCGCGGCGCGAGCACGGTGTCGTCCCCGATCACGCACCCTTCGCCGACGACCACACCCGCGCCGACGACGGCACGCGCGCCGATCGAGGATCGGTCCCCGATCACCGCGAACGGCCCGACCTGAACCGCCTCCCCCAGCCGGACCTCCCGCCCGAGGCGCGCGTCCGGGGAGATTCCCGGAACCGGTCGCGACGGGGGGTAGAGCAGGTCGAGGATCCCGGCGAGCGCGAGGTACGGTTCCGCGATCTCGAGCAGGGTCCTTCCGGCAAGCTCGGTCCCCGGAGCGACGAGCACGGCGCCGGCGGCGGTGGCCTCCGCCGCGCGCCGGTACCGCGGGTTCGTCAGGAAGGCGAGCTCGGTCGGCCCGGCGCGCTCGAGGCTCGCCACCCCCGTGACCCGCAATTCGGGGTCGCCGATCACGCGACCGCCGAAACGGGCCGCGAGCTCGCCGAGTTTCGGAGCCTGGGACAACCTAGGGCTTCTTGGGCGCCGGGGCGGCCGGCTTGGGAGCCGCCGCAGCCGGGGCCGGGATGAGCTTGTTGAAGCGGTCGACGAGCGCGGTCGTCACGTCGATCGAGCTGGCGGCGTAGGCGACGAGGCTCTTCTCGAGGATGAGGTCGAACCCCTCGTCGCGGCCGAACTGCTCCACGACCTGCAGGAGCTGGTTCTGGAAGCGGTTCTGCGCCTCCTGCACCTCGATCTGCAGCTCGTTGCGCGCCGACTCCTGGGCCTGGTTGAGCTCGAGGGCGAGCTTCTGCCCCTCCTTCTCGAGGGCCTGGCGCTTCTCGGCCGACAGCGACAGGGCCTGCGCCTGCAGCTGCTGCTGGATGTCCGCCACCTTCTTCTGCTTCTCCTGCAGCTCCGCGCGCTTCTTGTCCTGGAGCGAGGTCAGCTGCCCGGCGATGCGCTTGCCCTCGTCGGTCTCCTCGGAGATGCGGCCGGCGTCGAAGACGGCGATCTTGGTGGCCCCCTGCGCGAACGCGGGAAGGGCCGCGAGGGTGAAGGCGGCGAGGGTCAATCCGACGGTCTTGCTCATGGGAGTCCTTTCTTCGGGCCGGTTCAGAAGCTCCTGCCGATCGAGAAGGTGAACGCGCTGGTCCGATCCTGCGGGAGCTTGCGGATCGGGGCGCCGTAGATGAGACGCAGGGGTACGGGGAAGACCGGGATGTAGAAGCGGACCTCGACGCCCCACGCGGCCCGGACGTCGTCGAATCCCCACGGCTGGTCCTCCATGAGCGCGTTCCCCACGTCGAGGAACACCGCCGCCTCGACCGGGCTCTGCCCCGAGAACGGGATCACGTACTCCAGCTGCGCGAGGTAATAACGGTCGCCGCCGACGTCGACGAGGTCGCGCTCGTCGACGACCCCGTCGAGGGTGAGGTCGAAGTCGCTCGTCGGCCGATTCGAGGGGTCGTCGGTGACCTCGACCACGTACTGCCGGCTCGGGTCGAACCGGATGTACCGGAGCGGCGCGACCGCGCGCGTCTCGAAGACGCGGGGCCCGGTCGTGTCGCCGCCCAGCCAGAACCGCTCGAACCGGGGAACGCCGTTGATGTTCGAGGAGCTCGGAGCGGCCCCGCCCTGCCAGGCCTTGATCTGGCCGGCCTCGGCGTGCAAGCCGAAGAAGGTGCGCCGCGGCCCGCGCTTGAACCCGGTGTAGTTGAGGCGGGGGCGGAGGTAGTTGGTGTCGCCGCCGAGGGGGCCGCCCGCGACCTGCATGTCCGCGGAGAACTGCCAGCCCGCGCTGGGACGGTACGGGTTGTTGATGCGGTTGTAGGCGAAGGTCGGGGTGAAGCTCGAGATCTCGTTCTCGGCGACGGTCGTCGAGAAGTTGAAGCCCTTGGTGCGGACCCGCTCGAAGTCGTAGCGCGCGCCGACGCTCGAGAAGTTGCCGAGCAGCCGGCCCAGGGCGATCCCGAATCCGGAGCCCGAGCTGGACTGCGTCGAGTTGTAGTCGATGTCGCGGCGGAACAGGCTGAATCCCGCCGACCAGGGCCGCCCGAGGAAATACGGCTCCTGAAAGGCGATCTGGTAGCGGTTCGCGTTGCCTCCCACCTGGACCGAGGCGGAGAACACCTGCCCCCGGCCGAGAAGGTTGCGCGTGGAGTAGTAGCCGGTGAAGAACGCGCCGTCGAGTCCCGAGTAGCCCCCGCCGACCTGGACCTCGTTGCGCCCCTTCTCCTCGCCGGGGACGGTGACGCGGACCTTGTCCTTCCCCTCGACCGGCGTGACCGTGACGTCCTCGCGCTTGGCCTCGAAGTAACCGAGCTGGTTGACCTTGTTCACCGACAGATCGAGCAGCGACTGGCTGAAGAGGTCCCCCTCGGCGAGCCGGAACTCGCGGCGGAGGACCCGGTCCTGCGTCGCCGAGTTCCCGGCGAACTCGATACGGTCGACGGTGTACTGCTTGTCCTCGGTCACGATGATCTTCACGTCGGCGACGGGGTCGTCCCCCGGCCGGCGCGTGATCTCGCGCCGCGCGGTCGCGTAGGCGTACCCCTTGTCCTGGTACTGACGCTGGATCGACTGGATCGAAAGGTCGAGCAGGCCGTTGTTGAACACGAGGCCGGGCCGGAGGAAGACCATTCGTTTCTTGATGTCGTCCTCGGAGTACACCGTGTTGCCGGTTACGGTGATCTCGCCGGACTTGTATTGTTTCCCCTCGACGACCGGCACGGTGAGGTAGGCCCAGCGCTTGACCTTCGGCTCCTTCTTCTTGACGTCCTTCTCCGCGCGCTTGAGGGCCTTCTCGGCCTCCTTGCGCTCGCGCTCGGCGCGCTTGCGGATCTGGCGCTCGGACTGCGGCTTGAGGTCGTCCGGGGAGATCGGCGCCGTGTCCGGCTTGGGCGGCTCGGAAGCGGGCTCGGGCGCCGGCGCCTGGGCGGCGACGTCGGCCGCGGTCTTCCCGGCGTCCCGCCCCTTCTCGCGGACCTCCACGACCGGCGGGCGCAGCTCCACGTCGAGATACCCGGTGTTCAGATAGAGGTCGCGGATGCCGCCCGTGTCCTGGTCCCACTTCGCCGGGTGGTAGAGGTTCTTCTGCGAGAGGGGCCACCACCAGCGCCACTCCTGCGTCAACTTGAGCTGCTTGAGCATCTTCCGGTCGGAGTAGATGGTGTTGCCGACGAACTCGATCTCCCGGATGCGCGTCTTGGCGCCGGGCCGGATCTCGAAGCGCACGGTCGCGGTGGAGGTCGTCGGCTCCGCGAGCGTGTAACGGACGGCGGGGTCCAGGTACCCCTTCTCGCCGAGCAGGAGGCGGATCTCCTGCTGCGCGTCGAAGATCGTGCGCAGGTTCAGGGGCTTGCCGACGTCGAGGCTGACCTTCTTTTCCCGGAGCCGGTCCTCGATGGAGGTGCGGGTCAGGACCTTGTTGTCCTCGTAAGTGATCCCGGTGAGCACCCGCCGCTCCTTCGCGCGGATGATGAGCACCTTCCCGCCGCCGGCGCCGTCCTCGGCCTCGATCGAGAGGTCGTCGAACAGGCCGAGGTCCCAAGCTCGCTTGTACGCGGCACGGATGCGCGCCGGCTCGTACGGGTCCCCCGCCCGGATCCCGAAGGCCCGAAGGAACGCCTCGTTGGACATGCGCACGAGACCCTGCACCTCCACGCCTTCGACCGTTCCGGTCTGGGCGCGTGCGGGGAACGGAGCGAGCGTTGCGACGCAAAGGGCGAGGCCCAGCGCCGCGATGGTCGAGCGAAGCGTCATGCGGACATCATCACCGTCGGACGTCCCCTCGCCGCGCTCCGCGCGAAATCGCGCGAAATGGACGCAGCACCCCTTTCGGGACCGGGGGGTCCCGAAAGCGGCGCGCCATTGTAGCCCCTGGGGAAAGGGGGCGCCCGGCTCAGCTGCCCGACGGCTCCGGTACCGCCGATCGGAACCCGGGCTTGCCGTCCTCGAGGAAGACCTCGATCGCACCGGCTTCCGCCGTGACGCTCCCGCGGATCAGCGCTTCCGAGAGCGGATCCTCGATGTAGCGCTGGATCGCGCGACGAAGGGGGCGCGCCCCGTACGCCCGGTCGGTGCACGTCGTCTGGACCAGCCAGTCGCACACCTCGTCCGACACGACGATCTCGATCCCGCGGTCGATCAGCGCGCCGTTGACCCGGCGGATCATGATCCGGGCGATCCCCCGCAGCTGCTCCTCGCTGAGGGCGTCGAAGACGACGACCTCGTCGATGCGGTTGATGAACTCGGGGCTGAGGGTCCGCTTCATCTCGTTCATCACGAGGTCCTGGCGGTCCTTGAACTGGCTCTCCCGGTCGTCGCTCTTGAAGCCCATCTTCCCGCCGGTGCGGGCGACGTGCTGGGAGCCGATGTTCGAGGTCATGATCACGATCGTGTTCTTGAAGTCCACGACCTCGCCGTAGGCGTCGGTGATCATCCCGTCCTCGAGCACCTGCAGGAGGATGTTCAGGACGTCCGGATGGGCCTTCTCGATCTCGTCGAGGAGGATCACGCTGTAGGGCTTGCGCTTGATCCGCTCGGTGAGCTGGCCGCCCTCCTCGTGGCCGACGTACCCCGGGGGCGAGCCGATCATCTTCGCGATCGCGTGTTTCTCCATGTATTCGGACATGTCGAAGCGCACGAGCGCCTTTTCCGATCCGAACAGGAACTCCGCGATCGTCCGGGCGACCTCGGTCTTCCCGACGCCGGTGGGGCCGAGGAAGATGAACGAGCCGATCGGCCGATTGGGGCTCTTGAGCCCCGCCCTCGAGCGGCGGATCGCCCGCGCGAGCGCCGAGATCGAGGCGTCCTGCCCGACGATCCGCTCGTGGAGGTAACCCTCCATGTTGAGGAGTTTCTCCATCTCCTCCTGCTGGACCGACTGGATGGGGATCCCCGTCCACCGCGCGATCACGTCCTCGACGTCGGCGCGCGTCACGTCGAGGATGCGGTTCGACTCCTCCTCGTAGCGCTGCTTGAGCTCCTCGTGCCGGCGCCGGAGGGTGACCTCCTTGTCGTGGTACGCCACCGCCTCGTCGAAGTCCTTCCGCGCGAGGGCGTTTTTCATCCCGTCGACGGCGCGGCGGAGGTCCTGCTCGACCTTCCGGATCTCGGCGTAGGAGATGCGTTTCCCCAGCTTCACCCGGGCCCCCGCCTCGTCCAGGACGTCGATCGCCTTGTCGGGAAGGAACCGGTCGGTGATGTAGCGGTTGGACTGGTAGACCGACGCGCGCACCGCCTCCGGCTCGAACCGCACGCCGTGGAAGCGCTCGTAGCGCTCCTTGACGCCCTCCAGGATCGAGAAGGTCTCGTCCTCGGTGGGCGGGCGCACGCTGATCGGCTGGAACCGGCGCACGAGGGCGCGGTCCTTCTCGATGTACTTGTGGTAGTCGCGGGGGGTCGTCGCCCCGATGCACTGCACCTCGCCGCGGGAAAGCGTCGGCTTGAGGATGTTCGCCGCGTCGAGCGAGCCCTCCGCGGAGCCCGCCCCGATCAGCGAGTGGATCTCGTCGATGAACATGATCACGTCGTCGGAGGAGGTGAGCTCCGAGATGATCCCCTTCAGGCGCTCCTCGAACTGGCCGCGGTACTTCGTCCCCGCGACCACGAGCGAGAGGTCGAGCGCCAGGATCCGCTTGTTGAGGAGCGTCGGCGGAACGTCGGCGTCCACGATGCGCGTCGCCAGCCCCTCCACGATCGCGGTCTTGCCGACGCCGGGCTCGCCGAGCAGGACGGGGTTGTTCTTGCGTCGGCGCGAGAGGACCTGCACGACGCGCTCGAGCTCGGACTCGCGTCCGATGAGGGGGTCGAAGACGCGCCGCTGCGCCATCTCGGAAAGGTCGCGCGCGAACTCGTTGAGGAACGGCGTCTCCTTCTTCTTCTTCGGGAGCTGCCGCCGCTTGTAGATGTTGACGACGTCCTCGCGCACCGCGAACAGGCGCATGCCGCGCTCGACGAGCATCCGCCCGGCCACCGAGTCCTCCAGCCGCAGGAGGCCCAGGAGCAGGTGCTCGGTCCCGATGTGCGGGTGCATGAGGCGCTCGGCCTCCTCCTCGGCGCACTGGAGGACCTTCTTCGTCTCCTCGCTGAACGGGATCTCGACCGAGGTCGACAGCTTCTCGCGAGGCGGATTCCGGCGCTCGAGCTCGGCCTGGAGGAGGTCCATCGAGACGTTCGCGCGCGTGAACAGCTCGCGGGTGGTCTCCTCGCCCTCCTTCAGGAGACCGAGCAGGAGGTGCTCGGTCCCGATGACCTTCCCCCCCTGCTGGCTCGCCTCGTAGCGGGCGAGGAACAGGATGCGTTTCGCCTTCTCGGTGAATTTCTCGAACATGCGCGATCACCTCGGCAACCGCGGCGGCGGTTACGGGGGAACGACCGTCATCGTAGCATCCGATCGGGACCCCCCCCGTCGGCCCCGCCCCCTTCGAAATACGACGAGGCCTCTCCCGCGTCCAGCACTCGCAAGCGGCCGTCTTCCAGCCGCAGCACGCGATCGCAAGAAGACGCCAGCCGACCGCTGTGCGTGGCGACCACGAGTGCGAAATCGTGATCCCGCTGGAGCTCCCGGAGCAGCGCGAAGGTCGACGCCCCCGTCCGGGGGTCGAGGTTCCCCGTCGGCTCGTCCGCAAGGACGAGGGCGGGCCCCGGGGCCACCGCGCGCGCGATCGCCACCCGCTGCTGCTCGCCGCCGGAAAGGGCGCCCGGCACGTGGTCGATCCGGTCGCCCAGCCCCAGGCGCGCGAGGAGCGCGCGGGCGACGGGCTCGCCGCCGGTCCGGCGGCCGATGCGGAACGGCATGACCACGTTCTCGAGGGCGGTGAGCTCGGGGAGGAGGTGGTGGAACTGGAACACGAATCCGACGTGGCGATTGCGGTACCCCGCGAGCGAGGCGGTGTCGCCGGCAAAGACGTCGGCGCCGCGGAAACGCAGGGTCCCCGCCTGCGGTCGGTCGAGGCCCCCGAGCACGTGCAGCAACGTCGACTTCCCCACGCCGGAGTCCCCCACGACGGCGACCGCCTCGCCGGGAAGGACCGTCAAGTCGAGGCCCCGGAGGACTTCGATGGCGCCGCCCGCGCCGGGGTACGCCTTCACGATCCCGCGCGCGTCGAGCAGAGGCTCACTCGTAGCGAAGGGCATCCACCGGCTCCAGGCGCGCGGCCTTGATCGCGGGGTACAGCGTGGCGGTGAAGGCGATGGCCAGCGCGACGAGCCCCACCGCGACGACGTCGCCCGCGCGCACGGCGAACGGGACGTGGTCCATGAAATAGACGTCGGGATTCAGCGGGATCATCCGCCACCGGTCGAGCGCCCCGGCGGCGACGACGCCGAGCGCAAGCCCGGACGCGGTGCCCGCGAGTCCGATGACCGTCCCCTGCAGCATGAACACGCGGGCGATCTCGACGGGTTTCGCCCCCATCGAGGTGAGCGTGCCGATCTCGCGGATCTTGTCGTTCACCATCAGGATCAGGGTCGAGACGATGTTCAGCGAGGCGACGACGACGATGAGGCCGATCGCCAGGAACAGGATCAGCTTCTCGGTGTTGAGCGCCTTCATCAGGTCCGCGTTCTGCTCGAGCAGGTCCATGACGATCCACCCCTCGCCGAGGGCGCGGGCGATCTCCCCCTTCCGGAGCTCGAGCTTCGCGAGGTCGTCGATGCGCACCTCGACCCACGAGGCGCGGCCCCCGGCGTCCACGAGTCCGCGCGCCGCGTCGAGGGTGAGATAGGCCCGCGTGGCGTCCTGCCCGGCGGAGCGGAACGTCCCGACGACCTCGTACACGCGGCTTCTCGGAATCGGGGCGAAGGGGGTCAGGCGCATCTTCGGGACCACCACCCGGACGGTGTCCCCGGAGCCGACGCCGATCCTGCGGGCGAGATCGCGTCCGAGCACGATCCCGTGCGCGCCCGCCTCCCCCCGCAGCGGCGCGAACGGATCGCCGCCCGACCCTTCGAGGTCGACGACCTTGTCGTGCCTAACCGGATCGACGCCGTGCACCTCCCCGTAGCCGGGAACCCCCGTCGTGTCCGCCGTGATCATCGCGGGGGTGTACACGACCGCCCCCGCGGCGACGACGCCGGGCACCGCCGCGACGCGTTCCGCGAGCGCGTCGGCCCCTTCGATGGAGGGGCCCCCCGCGGCGAGGACCTGGAGGTGGGCGCTTCCGCGGAGGATCCGGTCGCGGACGTCCTTCTCGAACCCGCTCGCGAGGGCGAGCGCGATGACGAGCGCGGCGGTCCCCACCGCGAACCCCGCCACCGAGATGAACGTGATCACCGAGAGGAACGACCGGCCCCGGTGGAACCGGAGGTACCGGAGGGCCAGCGTCCACTCGAACGATGCCGGCACGCGCGCTCCCGTCCTAGTTCGCGAAACCCGCCGCGGGGAGCGCGAGCCGCAGCGCCTGCTCGGCGGCCGCGACCCCCGCCTCGGAGGCGACCGCCCAGAGGCGGATCCCGCGGACGCCGTCGTTCTCGAGACGCG
>DASVAW010000094.1 GCA_036376135.1 Candidatus Polarisedimenticolaceae bacterium
TGGTGCTGGTCGTCCAGATCCTCCTGATCGTGGGCGTCTTTTATTTCCTCGTGATCCTCCCGGCGCGCAAGCGCCAGAAGCGCCATCAGGAGATGCTCGACAATCTGAAGAACGGCGACCGTGTCGTCACCACCGGCGGCATCTTCGGAACGGTGGTCGGCGTCGAGGAGCAGAAGGTGCAGCTCCGGATCGCCGACCAGGTCAAGATCGAGGTCGCGAAATCCGCCATCTCCGGAATGCAGGAGCGGCCGGAGTAGGCCGGAGGTCCGTCGATGAAGCCTCTTCACTGGAAACTCTCGCTGATCGGAGGGCTTCTCGCCCTCTCCGTCTTCCTCTTCTACCCGCCCGAGGAGAAGATCAGCCTCGGCCTCGACCTGCGCGGCGGCTCGCACATCGTCATGCAGGTGGACACCGAGTCCGCCGTCACGAACGAGGTGAGCCTCAATGTCAGCCGCATCGGCCAGGCGCTCAAGGAGAAGGGAATCGCCTTCGGTTCGGTCGCCTCACCGGAACCGGGAGTGATCGAGGTCGTCGGCGTCGATGCCGCCCGGATGGCCGACGCGGACCAGATCATGAAGGACTGGGTGGGCCAGTGGAGCCTCGGCGCGACCGCCGGCGGCCTGCGCGCCGAGATGCCGCCGACGCTTCGCACGGCGACGGAGCGCCTCGCGGTCGACGCGACTCTCGAGACGCTTCGGAACCGCGTGGACGCGCTCGGCGTGAAGGAGCCCATCGTCCAGAAGCAGGGAGCGGCGGGCGACCGCATCCTCATTCAGCTCCCGGGCGTCGAGGACCCGCAACGCGCCAAGGAGATCCTGCAGGACCCGGCCCGGCTCGAGTGGAAGGCCGTCATCTACCCGCCGGGAGTCGTCGACTACGGCCAGTGGATCCCACCGGCCTCCGAAGAAGCCGTACGCCAGATGTTCGGGGGCTCGCTGCCCGCGGGCGTCGAGCTGATCGGCCAGCGTTTCGCGTCCGCCGAAGGCGGCGGCACGGCCCAGATCTACTGGCCGCTCAGCTCCGTGTCCGTCGTCGTCGGGAACGATCTCCGCTCGGCCAATCGCGGCGCCGACCAACTCGGGCGCTCGACGGTCGACTTCCAGCTCACGCCCGAAGCCGGCCGCCGTTTCGGCTCGGCGACCCGCGAATACGTCGGCAAGAAGATGGCGATCGTCCTCGGCAACAGCCTCCGACGCGAGGTGATCTCGGCGCCGGTGATCCGCGACGAGATCCGGGACCGCGGCCAGATCTCCGGCTCCTTCGACGTCAAGTCCGCCGAGGACCTGGCGCTCAAGCTGCGCTCCGGCGCGATCCCGGCGAACGTCTCCATCATCGAGGAGCGCACCGTCGGGCCGTCGCTCGGCCGCGACTCGATCCGGGCCGGCGTGCTGGCGTCGATCGTGGGCTTCGTGGGCGTGGCGGCGTTCATGTTCATCTACTACCGGCTGTCCGGGGTGAACGCGGTCGTGGCGCTCCTGATGAACGTCGTGCTCCTGCTCGGGGCCCTCGGCTACTTCGGCGCGACGCTCACGCTTCCCGGGATCGCCGGCCTGATCCTGACCGTCGGAATGGCCGTCGACAGCAACATCCTCATCTTCGAGCGCATCCGCGAGGAGCTGCGGGCGGGCAAGGTGGTGCGGTCCGCGATCGAGCAGGGATTCCAGCGCGCCTTCGGGACGATCATCGACACGCACGCCACGACCCTCATCTCCGCCTTCTTCCTCTTCACGTACGGCACCGGCCCCGTCCGCGGGTTCGCGGTGACGCTCGTGATCGGCCTGATCCTGTCGATGTTCACCGCGGTCTTCGTGTCGCGCGTGATCTACGACCTCGTCCTCGGCGACCGAAAGGTCGAATCGCTGAGCATCTAGCGACGGCGGACCGGAGGTTACCGTGTTCGAGTTCTTCCATGAACCCAAGTTCGACTTCGTCGGCAAGACCAAGATCTGGGCCGGCGTCTCCATCGCCATGGTGGTCCTCGCCGTGGCGGTGCTGTCCACGAAGGGTCTCCACAAGGGGATCGAGTTCACGGGCGGCACCGAGGTCCAGGTCCAGTACGCCTCGAAGCCCGACATCGGCGCGGTCCGCGCGATCCTCGAGCGCTCGGGGTTCACCGGCGCGGTCGTGACCTCCATCGGCAAGGCCGAGGAGAACGAGGTCTACATCCGTGTTCCCCTCGCCGAGGGGAGCGCGGAGCGGGACATCTCCAAGGAGATCGTGACCGCGCTGCAGCGGGACGGCGCCCAGCTCGCGCTCCGCGGTCAGTCGTATATCGGACCGGTCATCGGCGAGGAGATCGTCACAAAGGCGATGTGGGCGATCTTCGGGTCGCTCGCCGGAATGCTCGTGTACATCTGGATCCGGTTCGAGTTCCAGTGGGGCGCCGCCGCGGTCATCGCCCTCGTGCACGACACGATCGTGACGCTGGGAATGTTCTCGTTGTTCGACTTCGAGATGAGCCTGCCCGTCGTCGCCGCGTTCCTGACCCTGATCGGCTACTCGGTGAACGATACCGTCGTGGTGTTCGACCGCGTTCGCGAGAACATCAAGCTTCGAGGGGGCGAGTTGCCGACCCTCCGGGTCCTCATCAACGACTCGCTGAACCAGACCCTGAGCCGGACGATGCTGACCTCCTCGTTGACGTGGATCTGCTGCCTGTCGCTCTTCTTCCTCGGCGGCCCGGCGCTCCGCGACTTCTCCATCGTGCTCGTGATGGGGATCGTGATCGGGACATACTCGTCGATCTACGTCGCGTCGCCCGTGCTCGTGGCGTGGCGCGAGTGGATCTCGCGCCGCGCGACGGAGGGCGGCAAGACGGGGGCGGCCGCGCCCGCGAAGCCGGCCGCCCGGAAGGTGCGGACGTCCGGGAAGGCCTGACGCGTTCGTCCGGCGCCTGCCTATAATCCCCCTCGGGAAGGCAGGGACGCCGCGTGCGCCGGTTCGAGGACATCGTCGAGCGGGTCGAGTCGTACAGCCCGCAGGCGGACCTTTCGCTTCTGCGGAAGGCGTACGTCTTCTCCGCGCGCGAGCATCGCAACCAGGTCCGACGGTCGGGCGAGCCCTACCTCATCCACCCCCTCGAGGTGGCGTACATCCTGGCGGAGCTCCACCTCGACGTCTCGAGCGTCGTCGCCGGGCTCCTCCACGACGTGGTCGAGGACACCCTCACCACCCCCGAGATGGTCGCGTCGTATTTCGGGGCCGACGTCGCCCACCTCGTCGACGGCGTGACCAAGATCTCCAAGCTCCAGTTCCAGACGCGGGAACAGGCCCAGGCCGAGAATCTCCGCAAGATGATCCTCGCGATGGTGGACGACATCCGGGTGATCCTCGTCAAGCTCGCCGACCGGCTGCACAACATGAGGACGCTCGAGCACCTCGACGCGGACAAGCGGGAGCGCATCGCCCGGGAGACCGCCGAGATCTACGCGCCGCTGGCGAACCGCCTCGGGATCGGCCGCGTCAAGACCGAGCTCGAGGACCTCGCCTTCCGCTACCTGGAGCCCGAGGCCCACGAGTCGCTCCAGCGCGCCCTCGAGGCGCGGCGCAACGCCAGCGAGGCCTTCATCGGAGAGATCCGCGGGAAGCTCTCGGAGGCCCTCGAGGAGCAGGGGATCCGCGCCCAGATCTACGGCCGGGTCAAGAACATCGCCTCGATCCACAAGAAGATCCGGCGCCAGCGCATCGAGGTGGACCAGGTCTACGACTACGTCGCCTTCCGCATCCTCACCGACAGCGTCCGCGATTGTTACGGGGCGCTGGGCATCGTGCATTCGGTCTGGTCCCCCGTGCCGGGACGGATCAAGGACTTCATCGCGATGCCCAAGCCGAACATGTACCAGTCGCTGCACACCTCGGTCATGACCGAAGTCGGCCAGCCCTTCGAGGTCCAGATCCGGACGCACGAGATGCACCGGGTCGCCGAGGACGGCATCGCCGCGCACTGGCAGTACAAGGAGGGCGGCTCGGTCGCCGCACGCGACGGCGAGAACGTGACGTGGCTCCGTCAGATCCTCGAGTGGCAGAAGGAGACCAAGGACTCCCGCGAGTTCCTCGAGCTCGTCAAGGTGGACCTCTACCCCGAGGAGGTCTACACCTTCACGCCGAAGGGGAAGGTGCTCTCCTTCCCGCGCGGGGCGACTCCCGTGGACTTCGCCTACGGCATCCACACCGAGGTCGGCCACCGGCTCTCGGGCGCGAAAGTCAACGGTCGCATCGTGCCCCTGCGCACGGAGCTGCAGAACGGCGACATCGTCGAGATCCTCACGCAGCCCGCCGCGAAACCGAGCCGGGACTGGCTCGCGTTCGCGCGGACCTCCCGGGCGCGCGGGAAGATCCGCGCATGGCTCAACGCCAACGAGCGCGCCCGGGCGATCGACCTGGGCCGGGAGCTCGTCGAGAAGGAGTTCCGGAAGTACCGGCGGCCCGCGAAGGACCTCGATTCGGCGAGCGGGGAGGCGTTGCGGCGCATCGGCTTCTCGAGCCTGGACGACTACCTCGCCGCCGTCGGCTACGGGAAGGTCACCCCGCACCAGCTCCTCGCCTCGCTCGTTCCGCCGTCGGAGCTTCAGGCTCCCAAACCCGACGGCCCCGTGGCGCGGGTGGTGAAGCGGGCGCTGGGCATCGGGGACCGCGGGGTGAAGGTGCGGGGGCTCGACGACGCCCTCGTGACGCTGTCGAAGTGCTGCAACCCGGTGCGCGGCGAGGAGGTCGTCGGGTACATCAGCCGGGGCAGGGGCGTGACGGTGCATTCGGTCCACTGCCCGAACCTCCAGTCGCTCATGTACGACCCGGAGCGACGGATCGACGTCGAGTGGGACGGAGCGGAGGGCGACCGCGCGCTCTACGACGTCAAGCTCTCGCTCGACGTGCAGGACCGGCAGGGACTCCTCGCGAAGATCGTCTCGGCGATCGCCGACGAGAAGGCCAACATCCGCAACGTGGACGCGAAGACGTTCGAAGCGAAGGACGCCCGCATCGACCTGACCCTCGCGGTGGCCGACCGGCAGCAGATGGAGAGGGTCATGGCCCGCATCCGGAAGATCGAAGGCGTCCGGGACGTGGAGCGCGTGCTCCGCTGAGCGCGCCGCAGGGAGGTATCGTGAGACGACCCGTCAACACCCATCGGGCGCCCGCCGCCGTGGGGCCGTACACCCAGGCGATCGTCGCGGACAATCTCGTGTTCGTGTCCGGACAGATCCCGCTCGACCCCGCCTCCGGCCAGCTGGTGGACGGGGGTGTGGAGGAGCAGACCCGGCAGGTCCTGCGCAACATCGCGGCGATCCTGGCGGAGGCGGGATCGAGCATGGACCGCGTGGTCCGCGCGACCGTCTACCTCACCGACCTCGGCGAGTTCGAGGCGATGAACCGCGTCTACGGCGAGATGTTCACGGGGATGCGCCCCGCGCGGGTCACCGTCGAGGTGTCCAAGCTGCCGAAGGGTGCACGCGTCGAGATCGACGCGATCGCGATCCTGAAGTAGGGGAGAGGGGTCGCCTCAGCGGACGGTCTTGCGGATCGCGCCCGTGCGGATGCACCGGGTGCAGACGCGCATCCGGCGCGTGCCCCCGCGCTCGAGGTGAACGCGGACGCGCTGCAGGTTCGGCATGAACGTGCGCGAGCTCACGTTGTGCGCGTGGGACACGGTGTTCCCGAAGATCGTCTTCTTCCCGCAGAGCGTGCATACCCTGGCCATGGCTCGACTCCTGATTCCGCTCAAAAGCCGCGAAATCCTATTGGAGGGGTCCACGGTTGTCAAGACGGCCCGGGGGTCGCTCGAGGTCCGCGATTTGCGCGGCTCGCATGCCTAGGGCGATGACCGAATGCGTACAGTCGTCCGGACGCCATGTCCATGGTTGCTTTCGTCGAACCGCCTCCTATATTTGTGCCGCGTGCGATTGTGGAAGCTCCGTAAAAAGCCGACGGCGCCGCCAACCGATGGTCGCGGCGGAGGCGGAATTCTCCCGGCTCGAAGGTGCATGTCGAGGAGTGGAGCAGGGGTTGTTTTCGGCTTGACTCCCCGAGTTTCGGTGCCTTAGGTTTAGGCGACAGTTGGGGTTAGGGCTTTTCACCCCTGACTCGAACGCATGTGGAAGGGGCGAGGCAACCATGTTCTTCGGACGCAGCCGTAACCTGGTCGGACTGGACATCGGCGACAGTTCCATCAAGGTCGTCGAGCTGAAAGACCTAGGAAAAGGCCGGGGTTACGCCTTGGCCAAAGCCGGCTGGGAGCCGTTGTCCCCGGATGCCATCGTGGATGGCGCCATCATGGACTCCCAGATGGTGATCGAGGCCATCCAGCGGCTCTTCCAGAGGCTCCGGATCAAGAACAACCAGGTGGCAACCGCATTGTCGGGCCACTCGGTGATCGTCAAGCGGATCAGCCTGCCGACGATGAGCGAGGCGGAGCTCGCCGAGTCGATCCACTGGGAGGCCGAGCAGTACATCCCGTTCGACATCGAGGACGTCAATCTGGACTACCAGATCCTCGAGGGTTCCTCGCTCTCGGGCGAGGGGAACATGGACGTCCTGCTCGCCGCCTCGAAGAAGGACAAGATCAACGACTACACGAGCGTCGTGACGCAGGCCGGCCTCCAGCCGACCACGGTCGACATCGCCGCATTCGCGTTGCAGAACGCATTCGAGGCCAATTACGAGTTCGAGCCCCACCAGATCATCGCACTCGTGGACGTGGGCGCGGCGGTCAGCTCGATCTCGGTGCTCCACGGCGGGACCTCGGTCTACTGGCGCGACATCAACATCGGGGGCAACCAGTACACCGACGCCGTCCAGAAGGAGCTCAACCTCTCCGCCGAGCAGGCCGAGCGCCTGAAGAGGGGCGAGGAGATCGACGGCATCCCGTACGAGCGCGTCCTGCCGATCCTCTCCGGGGCCAACGAGGACGTCGGCTCCGAGATCCAGAAGACGCTCGACTTCTTCAAGCAGATCTCGGCGACGGACGAGCCCCTGGACCGTCTCTACCTCACCGGCGGCTCCGCCCAGGTCGTGCACCTGAAGGAGTCCCTGGGGGAGCGGCTCAAGACCCAGGTGGAGCTCCTCAACCCGTTCCGGAAGATCCAGCCCGCCGGCCGGGACGTGAGTCCGGAGATCGTTCACGAGATGGCGCCGACGGCCTCGGTGGCGGTCGGTCTCGCGCTCCGAAAGATCGGGGATTGAACCGATGATCAAGATCAACCTGCTCGCCGAACGGAAGGCCGCGAAGGCGAAGGCGCCCGGCGCCGGCCTGAAGCTCGAGGGATTCTCCGGCGGCTCGAACATCCTCCTGCTCGGCGTGTTGCTCGTCGGCGTGCTCGTCGCGGGCGGCTGGTACCTGATGACGAGCAACGAGCTGAAGGCCCAGCAGGAGCGCAAGCGCGAGGCCGAGGCCGAGGTGGCGCGACTGGTCGAGATCCGCAAGAAGGCGGACGAGTTCAAGCGCCAGAAGGAGCTGCTCGAGCGCAAGATCAACCTGATCACCGAGCTCAAGAAGAAGCAGAGCGTTCCGGTCCACATCCTCGACCAGGTGTCGCGGAACCTCCCCGACTTCCTCTGGCTCGACTCCATGACCGCCGCCTCCAACCAGGTCCAGATCGCCGGCAAGGCGACGACCTACAACGCGGTGTCGAACTTCTACGACAACCTCATCGCGTCGGGGCAGTTCCAGAACGTCGTCCTCGGGCGCACGTCGGAGATCACCGAGGGCGTCACGTTCAGCCTCACGTGCACCTACCAGGCTCCGGCCGAAGCCGCCGCGACGTCGGCACCGGCTCCCGAGGCGCCCGCGTCGACCCCGGCGCCGGCGACCAAGGGCTGACCCCGGGACGACGGGCGAAAGGACGAGGGAGTCGAAGCGATGCTGGAGAAACTTCCGTTCTGGGGCCAGGTGGCGCTCGCGCTGGCGTTGGCCGCGCTGATCGTCGCCGCGGTGTACTTCATGGGCATCCAGGGCATGCGCGAGGAGATCGCGGTCCTGCACGCCGACATCGAGCAGCTCGACGCGAAGATCCGCGAGGGTCGGGCGATCGAGCAGAAGCTCCCCGAGTTCGAGCGCGAGGTCGCGAACCTCCAGCGCAAGCTCGGCGACATCCAGCAGATCCTTCCGACCGGCACCGAGACCGGGGATCTGCTGCGCTGGATCAAGAACATGAGCGACCAGTCGAACCTGGAGCTGAAGGTCTTCGCTCCGGGGAATCTGGTGCCGCGCGACTTCTACAAGGACTTCCCGATCGACATGGACGTCGTGGGGCGCTACCACGACCTGGGCATCTTCCTCGATCGCGTCAGCAAGTACTCGCGCATCATCAACGTCGACAACCTGCGCATGGCCGCGACCCCGCCGGGGAGCGAGAAGACCATTCGCGCGACGTTCACCGCGACGACCTTCGTGTACGACGAACAGGCCGCCGTGGCTTCGGAGGGGCAGCGATGAGGGCCCGCAACGCGATGTTCTGGGCGGCCGCCGTCGTGCTCACGCTCGCCGCCGCGGCGACGACGCCGGCGTTCCCCCAGGGCGCCACGCCCGGCGCGTCGGCGCCGGAGCAGCAGGGGCAGGCGCCGTCGAGCGAGACGCAGAAGGAGGGGCAGCAGACCGTCGAGACGATCCTCCGGCAGCAGGAGGAGCTCCTGAGCGGTCAGCGCTTCTCCTACGATCCCGGAGGGCGGCGCGACCCGTTCCGCTCGCTGACCGACGAGATCAGCGCCCGGAAGAAGGGGCCTCGCCCGAGGGGCGTCGCCGGGATGCTCGTGAGCGAGATCGACCTCACCGGCATCGTGCGCGACGCTCAGGGTGGGAACGTGGCGGTCTTCATCGGTTCCGACAACAAGGGTTACTTCCTGCGCGCGGGCGACGAGGTCTACGACGGGACGGTGCTCGCCATCGATCCCGCGTCGGGAAGCGTGACGTTCCGGCAGCAGGTCGACGATCCGAGGCTCATCAAGCCGTACCGCGACGTGGTCAAGCGGCTGACGCCCGTGGACGTGGAAGAGGAGAAGGCCAATGAGTAAGTACGGCAAGTGGTTCCCGGCCGCGCTGGCCGCGTGCGCGCTGGCCGGCCTCGCGATCGCCGAGACCGGCGAGGCTGCCGCGCCCGCGACAGGGCCGCAGGCCGAAGCCGCGGCCGAGGGGAAGGCGGCCCGCGCCTCCGTCCTGAGCGAAATCGTCGTCGGCACGGAGGGTGAAGGCCGGCCGCGGGTGACGCTCGCCGGCGACGGCGCCTTCGCGTTCGACACGCAGACGCTCGAGAACCCGAAGCGCCTGGTGGTGGACCTGAAGGGGGTGACGAGCAGGCTCTCCGCCCCGCAGGTCGCCGTCGCCGAGGGCGGCGTGGTCCGCGTCCGCGCGGGCCAGTTCCGGCGTCAGCCGGACGCCGTCTCGCGGGTGGTCTTCGACCTCGAGGGGGACGTGGCGTGGACGATCCGCGAGGAGGCGTTCGGCCTCGTCGTGGAGTTCGCCCCCGCGGCGGCCGCCGTCGAGTCCGCCAAGGCGGCTCCGGCCGCCGAGCCGCCGGCCGCCGAGCCGGTCGCCGCCTCCCGCGCGCTCGCCCCGGAGGCCGTCGACGCGCTTCTCCGGCAACCGGCCCTCGCGGCGGAGCCCGAGTCCTCGGCGCTGCGCGTCCCCCAGGGGAGCTTCGACACCAAGACGATCTCGTCGGATGCCCCGGTCTACTCCGGCAAGCGCATCTCGATGAACCTCGTGGACACCGACATCAAGCAGATCTTCCGGCTGTTCCACGAGATCTCGGGCCTGAATTTCGTCCTCGACCCCGGCGTCGACGGCAAGGTCACGATCGTGCTCGACAACGTGCCGTGGGACCAGGCCCTCGACATCATCCTGAAGAACAACGGGCTCGACAAGGTCCTCGAGAACAACGTCATCCGCATCGCGACGACGCAGAAGCTCGCGTCGGAGGCTCAGGCGCGCAAGGCGCTCCGCGAGAACCGCGAGCTCGAGGTCGAACCGGTCACGATCACGCGGACCCTCTCCTACGCGAAGGCGAAGGACGTGGAGAACGTGATCAAGAACGGCGGCATCCTCTCGGCGCGCGGCAAGGTGATCGTCGACGAGCGCACCAACGCGTTGATCGTCAGCGACATTCCCAAGCGCATCGAGCCCCTCGACGTCCTGATCGACACGCTCGACGCCGAGACGCCGCAGGTCATGATCGAGGCGCGGATCGTCGAGACGTCCAAGGACTTCTCCCAGGACGTGGGCGTGAAGTGGGGCTTCAACGCGATCGCGGACGCCTCGCGCGGCACGGCGACCCGCCTCAATTTCCCGCGCAACGCATCCGTCAAGTACGCCCTGAATCTGCCCGGCGAGGGCGGCGCGAACGCGATCAACTTCAAGTTCGGCAACATCCTCGACTCGTTCACCCTCGACCTCGCCCTCAATGCGCTGGAGACCGAGGGCCGGGGCCGGATCCTCAGTTCCCCGAAGATCGCGACGCAGAACAACGAGAAGGCCGAGATCGAGCAGGGCGTTCGCATCCCCGTCGTGAACACGACCGCGACCGAGATCAACGTGGAGTTCGTCTCCGCGTCGCTGCGCCTGTCCGTGACGCCGCAGATCACCGCGGAAGGCACCGTGATCATGGACGTGACGGTCGAGAACAACCAGCCGGACTTCCTGAACCGCGTCGGCGACGTGCCCCCGATCACCACGCAGCGCGCCCAGACCAAGATCCTCGTCGGGGACGGCGGGACGGCGGTCATCGGCGGCATCTTCGTGGTCAACGAAGGCGTCAGCGACGTGGGCGTGCCCTGGTTCCGCAAGCTCCCCGGCGTCGGGTGGCTGTTCCGGAACAAGGTCGTGACCAACACCAACCGTGAGCTGCTCATCTTCCTCACGCCCAAGATTCTCAAGGTCGGCTAGGGAGGCCTGATCCATGCGCCATCAACTCCGCATCCTCTCGGTACTTCTCGCGGCCGCCGCGTTGCTCCAGCTTCCGGCGTGCAACAGCACCCAGCTCGACGACGGCGACAGCGCCGACGTCGTGCTCGAGACCGGCACGATCACGATCCCCCCGATCCAGGGGCAGATCGATCAGCTGACCGGCGTGTGCACCTTCACCGTCACCGACGCGACGGCCCAGCTGTTCAACAAGCCGAAGAACGAATTCGCGGTGACGTCGCCGTTCAACGACATCCGGAACCTGTACCTGCAGGTCGCCTACACGTGGGATGACGCCCTCGTCGCCCCGACGCCCGATCGCGTGATCCTCCTCCCGGGCACCGTGCCCGCGAACGGGTCGTTCACCACGCAGTTCAGCGCGATCCTGCTGGGCGATCTCACGCCCGACAAGGAAGGGCACACCGCGAACCTGTACATGCGCTTCCACGGGGAGACCGTGGACGGCACCCCGGTGAGCGCCCTCGGCCTGGGCCGGACGCTCTCGATCGGTTCCTGCCAGTAGCGTTGCGTCCGATTCCCCGGGGCCCCTCCGCGAGCGAAGCTCGCGGAGGGGCCCGTCGTTTCAGAGCGAGGTGAGGCGCGTTGTCCGGCTTCGAGACGCTCACCCACGCCCGGATCCGCGCCGCTCAGGGCGACCTGACGGGGGCGCGCCGCATCGCGCGGGCGATCCTCGATCGCGACCCCGAGGACTCCGCCGCCCGCGAGCTGCTCACGACGCTGGGATCGCACGGCGACGCGCCGTCGCGAGAAGCGGACGAGCCCGTTCCCGACGCGCCGACGACCGCGGCCGCCGACGACCTTCGTGAGAGTTTCCGCGCCCGACTCGGCCTCGCGCCCGCGCTCGGCCCCCGGGAGCGGCTGACGGCATGGCTCGAGCGCGTGCGCGCCAACCGGAGCGGGAACGCATGAACTTCGATCGCCCTCTGGAGAAGCTGCGCAAGGACTCCCCCGAGGTCCGTGACGCCGCGCTGATCGGCCTCGACGGCGTCGTGATCGCGCGCGCCGGGAGCGGCGACGGCGACGCGGTCGAGGCGGCCGCCGCGGCGCTGGCCGACGTCCTGCGCAAGGCGGCGGCGGCCCATCGCGTCGCCGAATTGGGGGAGCCCGAGGAGATGGTCCTGGCCACTCCGGACGGGACCGTCGTCGTCCGGCCCGTCGGCACGGAATACGCGGTCCTCGCGCTGGTCGAGTCCGGCGGATTGTCCGGGCGCGCCCGACACGCCGTGCGGCTCGCGGCGGCGGCCTTCGAGCCCGAGCTCGCCTGATCCCCTTCCGCAACCGCCTTCGGAGCGTCGTTGCCCGCGCCGGGGAGCGGGTGGTACGCTTCGCCGCCGTTTTCCGCAGGAGGCGTCGGTGGAAGCCAGAGAGCTCCGCGATCTGATCGAGCTCATCTCGCGCAGCAACTTCTCGACCTTCGAGCTCGAGCGCGAGGGCTTCAAGCTCCGCCTCGTGAAGGGCGGGGGGGCGGTCCCCGGGGCGCCCGCTCCGGAGGTCGTCGCGCCGGCGTCCTCCTCGGCGTCGCCCCTGCCCGCCGTGCCCCCGGCCGTGGCCGCCGCGCCGATCCTGGTGGAGTCGGGGCTCGTCGACGTCGCCTCGCCGATCGTCGGCACCTACTACCGTCAACCCAGCCCCGGCTCCGACCCGTTCGTCGAGGTCGGCTCCCGCGTCAAGAAGGGGCAGGTGCTCTGCATCATCGAGGCGATGAAGCTGATGAACGAGATCGAGGCGGAGATCGACGGCGAGGTCGTCGAGATCTGCGTTCAGAACGCCCAGCCGGTCGAGTTCGGGGAAGTGTTGTTCCGGATCCGACCGGCCTAGGGGCGCCGTCGTGTTCCGCAAGATCCTCATCGCGAATCGCGGCGAGATCGCCCTGCGCATCATCCTCGCCTGCAAGGAGCTGGGCATCCGCACGGTGGCGATCCACTCGACCGCCGACGCCGATTCCCTGCACGTCAAGTTCGCCGACGAGGACGTCTGCATCGGCCCCCCGCCCAATCGCGATTCCTACCTCAACGTGTCGGCGGTCCTGAGCGCCGCCGAGATCACGGGGGCGGAGGCCGTGCACCCCGGATACGGGTTCCTTGCGGAATCGGCGCATTTCGCCGAGGTCTGCCGGGAGTGCGGGCTCACCTTCATCGGACCGCCGCCCGACGTGATCCGGCGCATGGGGGACAAGGCCGAGGCGATCCGTACCGTGACCGCGGCGGGGGTTCCCACGATCCCCGGAAGCGGCGGCATCGTCGAGGACGAGGGGGCGGCCTCCGAGGTCGCCGATCGGATCGGGTATCCCGTGCTCATTAAGGCCTCCGCGGGAGGCGGGGGGCGCGGGATGCGGATCGTGCAGGAGCCGTCGGAGCTCGGGCGGATGTTCGATGCGGCCCGGACGGAGGCGGGGGCGGCGTTCGGCGTTCCGGACGTCTACATGGAGAAATACCTCGTCCAGCCTCGTCACATCGAGTTCCAGGTGCTCGGGGACACCCACGGGAACCTCCTTCACCTGTTCGAGCGCGAGTGTTCGGTGCAACGGCGGCACCAGAAGCTCGTCGAGGAGTCCCCGTCGACCGCCCTCGACGACGGGTTGCGCGCCCGCATGGCCGACGCCGCGCTGCGGGCCGCCGGGGCGGTGGGGTACGTCAACGCCGGCACGGTGGAGTTCCTGCTCGACGTCGACGGGTCGTTCTACTTCATCGAGATGAACACGCGCATCCAGGTGGAGCACCCGGTCACCGAGATGGTCACGGGGATCGACCTGATCAAAGAGCAGATCCGGATCGCGGCCGGCGACCCGATCTCGTTCACCCAGGAGGAGGTTCGTCTCCAGGGGCACGCCATCGAGTGCCGGATCAACGCGGAGGACCCGGACACGTTCGCCCCGAGTCCGGGGAAGATCCGCACGTTCCACGTCCCCGGGGGCCCGGGCATCCGGGTCGACACCGCCGCGTACGCGGAGGCGGTCATTCCTCCGTACTACGACTCCATGATCGCGAAGGTGATCGCGCACGGGAATACCCGCGGGGAGGCCATCCTCCGCATGCGACGGGCCCTCGAGAGCTTCGTCGTGGAGGGGATCAAGACCAACGTCCGCCTCCAGCAGCGGATCCTCACGGACGAGGACTTCGTCCGGGGACGGCTCTCCACGAGGTTCATGGACCGTTTCCTGCCGCCGCCCAAGAAATCCCCCGAGCCCGAGCGTGCCTGATCCTCCTGCGGATTTTTGTCACCCCGCAGGATTCCTTGACAGAAATTTTCACGGAACCTAGATTCCCGCTGTCCCGCGATAAAAGGCCGAAAACGCGGGAAATCTGGGCCAACTCGCCCCTTTCTTGCGGAGGTCCGGGCGCGCCATGGCGGTCAAGCTGGGTGAGATGCTGCTGAAGGCCGGGTTGATCTCCCAGGCCCAGTTGCAGGAGGCCCTTGAAGCCCAGAAAAAGAACGGGGGGAAGCTCGGCTTCAACCTCGTGAAGATGGGCTTCGTCAAGGAAGACGACATCACCCAGCTGCTGAGCGATCAGTACGGGGTGCCGTCGATCAACCTGCGGCATTTCGAGATCGACGAAGGGGTCGTCAAGCTGATCCCCTCGGAGGTGTCTCAGAAGTACCTCGTCGTGCCGGTGAACCGGACGGGGGCCACGCTCACGATCGCGATGGCCGACCCGACCAACGTGTTCGCGATGGACGACATCAAGTTCATGACCGGGTACAACGTCGAGCCCGTCGTCGCGAGCGAGGTCGCGATCCGGGAGGCGATCGACAAGTACTACGGCTCGACGCACGCCCTCGAGCTGAAGAAGGTCATGGACGAGATGGCCGAGGCCGACACCGAGGCCCTCGAGCTGATGGAGGAGGACGAGGAGCTCGACGTCCACAAGCTCGAGCAGGTGTCCGAGGAGGCGCCCGTCGTCCGCCTCGTGAACATCATCCTCACCGACGCCATCAAGCGCTCCGCCTCGGACATCCACATCGAGCCCTACGAGAAGGACTTCCGGGTCCGCTTCCGCATCGACGGCGTGCTCTACGAGATCATGCACCCGCCGATGAAGCTCCGGGACGCGATCACGAGCCGCCTGAAGATCATGGCGAAGCTCGACATCTCGGAGAAACGCCTCCCGCAGGACGGCCGCATCAAGGTCAAGATGAAGCTGCAGGGCAAGGCCAAGGAGATGGACTATCGCGTCTCCGTCCTGCCGACGCTCTTCGGCGAAAAGATCGTCATGCGGCTTCTGGACAAGGACAACCTCGTCCTCGACATGACCAAGCTCGGGTTCGAGACCGAGTCGATGGCGAAGTTCGAGCGCGCGATCCTCAAGCCGTACGGCATGGTGCTCGTGACCGGGCCGACGGGGTCGGGGAAGACGAACACCCTCTATTCGTCCATCGCGCGGGTCAACACCCCCGAAACGAACATCATCACCGCCGAAGACCCGGTCGAGTTCAATCTGCACGGCATCAACCAGTGCCAGATGAAAGAGCAGATCGGGCTGAACTTCGCGACCGCGCTGCGCGCCTTCCTGCGGCAGGACCCGAACATCATCCTCGTCGGCGAGATCCGAGACTTCGAGACCGCCGAGATCGCGGTGAAGGCGGCGCTCACCGGCCACCTCGTCCTCTCGACGCTCCACACCAACGACGCGCCCTCCACGATCAACCGCCTCATGAACATGGGCATCGAGCCGTTCCTCGTCGCGACCTCCGTGAACCTGATCTGCGCCCAGCGTCTGGTCCGCAAGATCTGCAAGGAATGCAAGGAAGAGATCCACATGCCCGCCCAGGCGCTCGTGGACGTGGGTTTCTCGATCGAGGAGGCGCCGCGCGTCAAGTTGTTCAAGGGGCGCGGCTGCGCGAACTGCAACAACACCGGCTACCGCGGCCGCGTCGGGCTGTTCGAGGTCATGGAGATGACCGACGAGCTGCGCGAGCTGGTGCTGTCCGGCGCCTCGGCGATGGAGCTCCGCCGCAAGGCGATCGACGAAGGCATGATCACGTTGCGGGCCTCCGGCCTGCAGAAGCTCCGCGAAGGCTCGACCAGCGTCGAGGAAGTCGTCCGCGAAACCGTACTGTAAGGAGACGCGCATGGGCGTCACGATGCACCAGCTGCTGAAGACCCTCGTCGATCAGGGAGGGACCGACCTCCACATCACGACGAACTCCCCGCCGCAGATCCGGATCGACGGGAAGATGGTCCCCCTGCAGCTCCCTCCGCTGACCGCCGCCGAGACGAAGAACCTCGTCTACAGCGTGCTCACCGACAACCAGAAGCACCGCCTCGAGGAGACCCTCGAGCTCGACTTCTCGTTCGGCGTGAAGGGGCTCGCGCGATTCCGCGCGAACGTCTTCTTCCAGCGCGGCGCGACCGCGGGAGCGTTCCGCACGATCCCCTGGGAGATGCGCAGCTTCAAGGAGCTCGGCCTTCCCGACGTCGTCGCCACCCTCTGCGAGAAGCCGCGCGGCCTCGTGCTCGTCACCGGGCCCACGGGCTCGGGGAAGTCGACGACGCTCGCCGCGATGCTCGACAAGATCAACGCGGAGCGGCACGAGCACATCGTGACGATCGAGGATCCGATCGAGTACCTGCACTCGCACAAGAAGTGCCTGATCAACCAGCGCGAGCTGCACGCCGACACCCACAGCTTCCCCAACGCCCTGCGTTCGGTGCTGCGCCAGGACCCGGACGTCGTGCTCATCGGCGAGATGCGCGACCTCGAGACGATCGAGTCGGCCCTCCGGATCGCCGAGACGGGCCACCTCACGTTCGCGACGCTGCACACGAACTCCGCGTCGCAGACGATCAACCGCATCATCGACGTCTTCCCCGCGCACCAGCAGTCTCAGGTGCGCGCGCAGCTGTCCCTCGTTCTCGAGGGGATCCTCTGCCAGTCGCTGCTGCCGCGGGCCAACGGTCACGGGCGCTGCCTGGCCATGGAGATCCTGGTCCCGAACTCCGCGATCCGGAACCTGATCCGCGAGGACAAGGTCCACCAGATCTACTCCGCGATGCAGACCGGCCAGGCCCAGTACGGGATGCAGACCTTCAACCAGTCGCTCGCGACCCTCTACTTCAAGAAGCAGCTCACCCTGCAGACCGCGTTGTCGATGTCGTCCAATCCCGACGAGTTGCAGGACATGATCAACCGCGGGGCCGGCGTGGTGGGGCAGTCCGCGGGGAGCCCGGCGACGGCCGCCGCCGCGCGCCGGCCGGACGTGCGGCGCTGAACGCGCGGGAAAGCTGAGGAGCGAACATGCCGAACTACGCTTGGAAGGGCCGCACCCGCGCCGGGAAGACCCAGGAAGGGGTGCTCGTCGCCGACAACAAGGACGCCGTGGTCGCGATGCTGCGCAAGCAGCAGATCATGGTCACCGCGGTCACGGAGAAGGGCAAGGAGTTCGCGCTCCCGAAGTTCGGGGGCGGGATCAGCAAGAAGGAGATCGCGATCTTCACCGGTCAGTTCTCGGTGATGATCGACGCCGGCCTTCCGCTCGTGCAATGCCTGGAGATCCTCGCGTCGCAGAACGAGAACCGGGTCTTCCAGAAGATCCTCTTCCAGGTCCGCTCGGACGTCGAGTCCGGCGCGACGCTGGCCGACTCGCTGCGCAAGCACCCGCAGGCGTTCGACGACCTCTTCTGCAACATGGTCGCCGCCGGCGAGGCGGGCGGTATCCTCGACACGATCCTCCAGCGCCTCTCGCAGTACATCGAGAAGATCGTCAAGCTGCGCGCGGCCGTCCGGTCCGCGATGGTGTACCCGACCGCGGTCATCCTGATCGCCGTCGGCGTGGTGTGGATCATCCTCTGGAAGGTCATCCCGACGTTCGCCGCCCTGTTCCAGGGACTCGGCGCGCAGCTGCCGCTCCCGACGCGCATCACGATCTGGCTCTCGGAGTTCATCGGGCGCTGGTGGTGGGCGATGTTCGCGGCAATGGGCTTCGCGGCCTTCGCGCTGAACCGGTACTACAAGACGCACGACGGGCGGCGGGTCATCGACCGCCTGCTCCTGAAGGCGCCGGTGCTCGGCATGGTTCTCAAGAAGATCGCCGTGGCCCGCTTCTGCCGGACCCTCGGAACGCTCGTCTCGTCGGGCGTCCCGATCCTCGAGGCCCTCGAGATCACGGCGAAGACCTCCGGCAACGCGGTGGTCGAGGACGCGATCATGGCGACGCGCAAGAGCATCGAGGAAGGCAAGACCATCGCGGAGCCGCTGCGCGGAACGGACGTCTTCCCGTCGATGGTCGTGCAGATGGTCTCGGTCGGCGAGCAGACCGGCGCCCTGGAGACCATGCTCAACAAGATCGCGGACTTCTACGAGGACGAGGTGGACGAGGCGACCGCGAACCTGCTCGCCCTCCTCGAGCCGATCATGATCTGCTTCCTGGGTATCGTGATCGGCGGCATCGTCATCTCCATGTACCTGCCGATGTTCGACCTCATCAGCAAGATCGGCTGATCCCGGGTTCCGGGCCGCCGGGCGGGGGTCTCCCGCCCGGCGGCTCCGCCCGCTCTCGCCCCCGGCGGCGAGGTTTTCGGACGCGTCATGAGCCGCAACGAGACCGAGCGACAGCTGCGCCTGCTGATGATCGTGCGCGTGGTGACCGTCACCACGCTGCTGGTCCTGGCGTTCGCGGTCGAGACGGTCGTCAACCCGGGTCCCACCCTCCGGCCGCTGTTCCTGCTGTCGGCGGCCGCGTTCGCGATGGTCCTCGCGTGGGCCGTCCTCGACCGGTGGTTGTCGGGCCGGCGCGTGTTCGTCTACCTCCAGCTCGTCGGCGACGCGCTCCTGGTGACCGGGCTCGTGGGCATCACCGGGGGCATCGACAGCCCGATGTCCTTTCTCTATCTCCTCCCGATCATCGTGGCCGCGATGCTCGAGTACCGGCGAGGCGGGCTGGCGATCGCGATGGCGAGCTTCGCCCTCTACTTCGCCACGGTGGTCTTCGTGCGCGGGGGATTCCCCCTCGGAACCCTCGTGGAGACGGCGCCGGTGGTGGCCGGGGGGCGCGTCTGGTACGTCCTCGCCGTGCACCTGGTCGCCTTCGCGGCCGTCGCGATGCTCGCCTCCTACCTCGCGGACCGCGTTCGCGTCCAGGGTTACGAGCTCGTCGAGCGGCGCGGGGCGGTCGCCCGGCTCCAGGCGCTCAACGAGAACATCATCGAGTCGATCCACAGCGGCCTGTTGACGACCGATCTGTCGGGGCGGATCAACTTCGTCAACCGGGGGGGGACGGAGATCCTGGGCCGCACCGCGGACGCGGTGGAGGGGACGCCCGTCGAGAGCCTCCTCGGTCTCGCCCCGGAGTTCCTGCACGATGCGCGCCGGCAGCTCGTGGAGCGGCGGCGCTTCCGGTTCGAGACGCACCACGACGCGCCGGGCGGGCGGCGGATGTTCCTCGGGATCGCGGTGTCGAACCTCATGGACCGCTCCGGCGTCCCCCTGGGGTACATCTTCATCTTCCAGGACCTGACCGAGATCCACGCGCTCGAGCAGGAAGTGCGCCTCAAGGAGCGCATGGCCGCGCTGGGAGAGATGGCGGCCGGCATGGCGCACGAGCTCCGGAACCCGCTGGCCGCGATCTCGGGCTCGGTGCAGTACCTCAAGGGGGACCTGAGGCCCAAGGGCGAGACGCTCGAGCTGATGGACATCATCCTTCGGGAGTCGCAGCGCCTCGACCAGGCGATCAAGGACTTCCTCATGTTCGCGCGGCCGGGCACGTTCAACCCGCAGCCGTGCGACCTCGTGAGGCTGGTCGAGGACAACCTCAAGCTCCTGACCAAGAGCCGGGAGTTCCGGCCGACCCACCGCATCGACACGCGCTTCGACGCGCCGGAGATCTGGGCGGACGTCGACCAGAACCGCGTGAAGCAGGTGTTCTGGAACCTCGCCACGAACGCGCTCAAGGCGATGCCCGGGGGAGGCACGTTCACGGTGGCTCTCGAGACCCGGGGCGCCGAGGAGGTCACCCTCGCCTTCCGCGACGAGGGGATCGGCATGGACGAGAAGACCCAGGCCGGCTACTTCCAGCCGTTCCGCAGCTTCTTCGAGGAAGGCACGGGCCTCGGCGCCGCGATCGTGTATCGCCTCGTCGAGGAGCACGGCGGCCGGATCGCCATCGACAGCACGCCGGGGGCGGGAACCCGCGTGCGCATCGTGTTGCCGCGAAGGCAGGGGGCGTCCGTCACCCCCGCGCCCGCGTCGCAGGGAGCCGGGAAGTGAACAGGATCCTGGTCGTCGAGGACGAGCGCAGCATGCGCGACCTGCTCGCGCTGATGCTCCGCAAGGAAGGCTACGACGTCGAGACCGCCGAGTCCGGCAAACACGCCCGCGACCGGATCGAGAAGGACGCGGCGTTCGAGCTCGTGGTGACCGACATCTCGATGCCCGGGATGACCGGGCTCGACCTGCTCCGGTTCTGCCGGCGCAACGCCCCGGAAACCTCGGTGATCCTGATGACCGCCTACGGGTCGAAGGAGACGGCGATCGAGGCGCTCAACGAGGGGGCGGCCTACTACGTCGAGAAGCCCTTCGATCTCGACGAGATGAAGGTCGTCGTCCGGAAGACCTTCGACCAGAAGCGCCTCGCCCGCGAGAACGCGGACCTCAAGACGCAGAACCGGGACCTGCGGGCCGAGCTCCAGGGGAAGTACCGCTTCGAGGGGATGGTCGGCCGCTCCGCGAAGATGCGCGCGATCTTCCAGCTGATCGAGCGCGTGGCCGGCACCGGCAGCACGATCATGATCCAGGGGGAGTCGGGGACCGGCAAGGAGCTCATCGCGCGCGCGATCCACTACAGCTCCGGCCGCGGCGAGAAGCCCTTCGTCTCCATCAACTGCGGCGCCCTTCCGGACGAGCTGCTCGAGAGCGAGCTGTTCGGTCACATGAAGGGTTCGTTCACGGGGGCGAGCGCGACCAAGAAGGGTCTGTTCGAGGCCGCCGACGGCGGCACGATCTTCCTCGACGAGATCGGCGAGACCTCCCCCGCGATGCAGATCAAGCTCCTGCGCGTGCTGCAGGAGCGCAAGATCCGTCGCGTCGGCGGGACCGAGGAGATCGACGTCGACGTCCGCGTGATCACGGCGACGAACCAGGATCTCGAGAAGATGGTGCGCGAGCGCCGCTTCCGGGAGGATCTCTTCTACCGGATCAACGTGATCCCGATCCGCATGCCCGCCCTCCGCGAGAAGCCGGAGGACATCCCGCCGCTCGCCGAGCACTTCCTCGAGAAGTACCGGAAGTCGATGGGCAAGAGCCTGCGCTCCGTTTCGGAGGAGGCGATGGAGCTCCTCGAGGCCTACCACTGGCCCGGAAACGTCCGGGAGCTCGAAAACGTCCTCGAGCGGGCCGTCGCCCTCGAGATGGGGGACGTGATCCAGCCCGACAGCCTTCCCCGGGAGATCCGCGCCGGGCGGGGGCGTCGCGGGGAGGTGGACGTCGTCCTCCCGGAATCCGGGATCGACCTCGATCGCCACCTGGAGGAGCTGCGCGGCCGCTACATGGCCGAGGCGCTCGAGCGCTGCAATGGGGTGCAGACCCGGGCGGCGGAGCTGCTCGGCATGACCTTCCGTTCGTTCCGGTACTTCGCCAAGAAGTACGGGCTCAACGTGCGGGACGCCGGGGCCGGCGCCGAGATCGACGAGACGCTGGACGACCTCGAGGGGGTCGACGCCGGCGCGGGCCCGGAGAACTGACGTGGAGCGTCATCCGGAAAGCCGGCGACCGACAACGGGGGGAACCCGTACGGCCCGCAGGCGGCCGCCGCTGGGATCGACGGAGCTTGCTGCAGGCATGAAAGATGTTGCAAACAAACGAGTTACCAATTGAGCCCGGACGCAACGCGGTGCTGGCACCGACGTTGCTCCTTCCGGGGCGGACCTGAAAGGAGGCCACTCAAGATGCTGAACCGGAACCAGAAGGGCTTCACTCTGATCGAGCTGCTGATCGTCGTGGCGATCATCGGCATCATCGCGGCCATCGCGATCCCGAACCTGCTCAACGCGATCGATCGCGGCAAGCAGAAGCGCACCATGGCCGACCTGCGCTCGATCGGTACCGCCATCGAGTCGTACGCCGTCGACGCCAACTACTACCCGACGGCCACCGACGCCGCCGGGCTCGAGGCCGTGGTCGAGCCGGTGTACATCAAGTCGATGCCGACCGAGGACGGCTGGGGCTACGCGGTCCAGGTCACCTCGACGACCGTCGCCTACACCGTGAACTCGTTCGGTAAGGACGGCGCGGGCACGACCTGCACCGCCGGCGTGACGAACTCGTTCAACGACGAGATCTGCTTCTCGGGTGGCTCGTTCATCCGTTACCCGGACGGCGTCCAGCAGTAAGGCCTCGTGACGATGCGGCGGCGGGGGGTTACCCCCGCCGCCGCTTTTCGTCTCGGTGCACCTGAAGCGAGCGACGCCATGAACAGCTCGACCCCCTCCCGAGGCTTCACCCTCATCGAGCTCCTCATCGTCGTCGCCATCGTGGGCATCCTCGCGGCGATCGCCCTCCCCGCCCTCCAAGCCGCGATCGACAAGTCCAAGCAACGCGCTACCATGGCGGACATGCGGATCGTCGGCCACGCCGTGGAAGTCTACGGGATCGACCAGGGGCGTCTTCCCGCGGGCGGTTCCGACTACGCCACGCTCAACGCGCTGCTCGTCCCGTACGCCACGACCGCGCTCCCCCAGCACGACGCGTGGCTCCACGAGTACGGCTACGACAGCGACGGCCTCCATTCCTACTCCGTCATCTCGTACGGCAAGGACGGGCTGGACGGGGTGGACATCTCCCCCGCGACGCGATTCGACTTCGACCGGGACCTGATCCTCTCGGACGGCGTCTTCGTCGCCTCGGTCGAGTGACCGGGACCGTTCCACCCGCCGCCTCCGCCCCCCCCCGCGCCGCGGGTTTCCTGCTTCTCGCTCTCCTCTCGCTCGTCGCGCTCCTCCCCCCGGAGGTTCACGGAAGCGCCCTCGCCGGAGCCTGCGCCCTCGTCGTGCTCGCCGCGCTTCTCGCACCGGCGTCGACGACGCACGCCGCGATCGCGGCCGCCGCGGTCGCGGTGCTCGCCCTCGCCGCCCGTTTCGCCGCCGCCCCCGGGGAGGCGGTCGAGCCGGCGGCACTTGTCGGCGTGGCGCTCGTCGCGGGACTCGCGAGCTCCCGGCTGAGGCCGAGCCCAGGCGCCGTCGGGGGGGGCTCGGCGGCTCTCGTCGCCGTGCTCGGGATGCGCGGGCTCGCCGACGTCGCGTGGGGGCTGCGCGCGGCCGCCGAGGCGATCCGGTCCGGCGCGTCGGTCGCCGACACCGACGCGGTGCTCAACCGGCTGGAGCAGGGGAGGGCCTACGGTGGCTTCTCGACGCCGGCCGCCCTCGCCGGATTCCTCGTGATGCTGCTTCCCGTCGCCTGCGTCTGGACCGCCTCCCGAACGGGGCGCATGCGCGCCGCGGGGATCGCGGCGTGCGGGATCGGGCTCGCGGGCGTCGTGGCCACGCGCTCCCTCACCGCGGTCGCCGCGGCGGGGGGAGCGCTCGCCCTGGCTGCGGTCCGGCGTCGCCTCGGCGCCCGCACGCTCGGGTGGATCCTCGGGGCCGTCGCGTTGCTCGCGCTGGGCGTCGCACTCGCGCGCCCCGACGGGGTCTTCTCCCTCGGCCGGCAGGACAGTCCGTGGCGGCTTCGCGCCGGGAACGTCCGCGTCGCCCTCGAGATCGCCCGCGAGCACCCCGGCATGGGCGTCGGTCCCGGCGGCTATGCCGAGGCGTACCCGTCCCATCGACGCGCCGTCGACAACGAGTCGCGCTTCGCGCACGACCTGCCCGCGCAGCTGGTCGCGGAGTGGGGCGTCCCGGCGGGCCTCGCGATCGCCGCGGCGTTTTTCGGACTCTTCCTCGGGCCGCTGCTCTCGCGTGCCGCCCCCTGGCGCGAGCCCGGGGGTGCCGTCGCGCTGGGCCTCGCCGCCTTCGCGATGCACAACCTCGCGGACTTCACCGCGTTCCTCCCCTCGTTCGCGATCGCGGCCGCCGTGTTTCGGGGAACCCTGGCCGGCCCTCCGCCCCCCGCCCGCTCCGACCCGTCCCCCGCACCGCGGGCGGCGCTCGCGGCGGTCGCGGTCGCGGCGGCGTTCGCGGCGGGCCTCTCGGGTCTCGCCCGGGACGCGTTGTTCGAGGCGCGCGAAGCGGCGGCGGCGGGGGAACACGCTCTCGCGGCGCAGCGCGCGCGGCGAGCCGCCCGGCTCGCGCCCTGGGATTGCGATGCGCGAATGGCCGCGGCGCAGCTCGACGGGCGCGACGGACCGGCGGAGCGGGAGGCGGCGCTCGGCCATGCGAACGCGGCGGTCGCCGCGTCGCCGGTCCGGGCGTCGGCGCGCGCGGTTCGCGCGGAGCTGCGCGCCGCGCTGGGCGACGTACCCGGCGCGTGGGGCGATCTCACGACCGCCGCGGCGCTGCACCCGATGCGCGAGGCGTACGCGGTGCGGCGCGACGAGCTCGGTCGCGCCCTCGAAGCGGCGGGACAGCGACGATGAGCGTGGCGTTCGCGCTGCTCTCCGCGCTGCTTCTGGTCGCCACGCTCGGCGAGGGGGGCTCCGTTCCGGACGTCCTGCTCGCGGTGCACCTTCTCGCGCTTCTGGCGGCCGCCGCCGCCTGGCTCGGCGCGGGAGGCGGTGCCTTCCGCGCGGGCGGCCCGCTGCGGATCGCGCTCGCGGCGTTCGCGGCGCTCGCCCTCGCCGGAGCCGCCGCCGCGCCGTACGCATACGCGGCGCTTCTGACCCTCGTCGAGGTCGCGGTCGTCGCCCTCGTCGCGTTCGCCGCGTGCCGGTCGGGCCCGGCTTTGCCCGGACGGCTCGCGCCGATCCTCGCGGTGGCGATCCTCGTGCACGCGGTCGTCGCGGCCGTGCAGCGCGTGGGCGGGTGGCAGACCCGTCCGGCGTCGACCTTCCTGAATCCGAACCACCTGGCCGCCTGGACCGTCGCCGCCGGATTCGTCGTCGCCGGAAGGCTCGCGGCGGGACGTCGGGACCGGTTCTTCCCCCTCGGCGCGGCGGCGCTCGTCGCGGGGGCGGCCGCGTTCGTGCTCCTGGGCTCGCGGGGCGCCGCCCTCGGGGCGCTCGCGGGGGCCGCGGTCTGCTCCGCGCTCGTGTGGCCGGCGCTCGCCCCGAAGGCGCGCCGCGCCGCGCTCGCGGCGACGCTGGCCGCCGCGGCGTTGGGGGCCGCAGGGGTCGCCTGGCGGTTCCGGACCGCCGCCGACCCGTTCGCCTTCCAGCGGGTGGACATCTGGCGCGCCTCGCTGTCGGCGGGGCTCGAGCATCCGTGGCTCGGGCTCGGGCCGGGCCAGTTCAAACACGAGTCGCGTCGATTCAACTTCCCCCTCGAGGACGGCACGCTGCGCTTCGCGCGTCATTTCGCATCGACGGACTCGGACGCGATCCGCGTGGCGGTCGAATTCGGACTCCCCGCCGCCCTCGTCGCGCTCGTCGGCGCGGGGCTGGTGGCGGCGACGGTCGTGCGGCGCCGTCGCGAGGGAAGCCTCGACCCGGCGTCGGCCGGGGCGTGCGCGGCGATCGCGGCGCTGTTCGCCCAGAGCCTCGTGGACAACCTCGCCTCGCGCCCGGCCGTCGCGCTGCTCGCCGCGGCCCTGGTGGGATCGGTCGTCGCGGTCCCTTCGGACACGGTCTGCGCTCCCGCGCGGAGGACGAGGTGGGGGGTCGTCCTGGCGGTCCTCCTGGTGTGGGGGGCGGCCGACCTCGCGCCGTGGCTTTCGTGGCGGGCGCGAAGCGATCCGGCCCGCGCGCTCGCGTGGAACCCGCACGATCCCCAGCTCCACCTGCGCGCGGCGGAGGCGCTCGCGGCCCGTGCTCCCGCGTGGAGCGCGCAGGACTTCGCGCGCGCCGCCGAAGCGGCCCAGGAGGCGGTGCGCCTGAGCCCGCGCGATCCCCGTTACCTCGGGGCCCTCGCGGGGATCGAGGCGACCGCGTGCCGCACCTTGTTCCCGTTCGCGGCGTACCGCGACCGCGTGGGTGCGAGGTACGCCGCCGCACTGGCGTTGAGCCCTCACGACCCGGCGATCGCGCTCGAGGCCTCGCTGTTCCTCCAGGCGTCGGGGGACGCCGCCGGGGCGATCCGCTTCGCGCGGGCGGCGGTGGCGATCGAGCCGCGCGCCGCCGTCCCCCGTCTTGCGCTCGCGGAGGCCCTCGAAGCGTCGGGGGACCGGACGGGCGCGGCCTCGGAGCTCGAGCGGGCGGTCGCGCTCGAGCGCGCGGGGGCCGCCGTCGCCGGGACGAGCGGCTACCACGCGAGGTTGTTGCGCCTGCCTTCCGGGCGCGTCACCCGACTCTTGCGGCTGCTCTCAGACCCGATGGGACTCGCGCCAGGACTCGAGCATCAGGACGTCCCACAGGTAGTAGTGCCAGTTCCGCCTGCCGGATAGGTGCTCGGCCCACTTCTCGCGCACCGGCGCGGGATCGATCAGCCCCTCGCGGCGCAGGCGTTCCTCCGACAGGAGGTCCTCCGCCCACGGCCGCAGCGGACCCCGGAGCCAGCGGTCGATCGGCAGCCCGAAACCCATCTTGGGGCGATCGACGAGCTCGCGGGGGAGGTGACGGTACAGGAGCTGGCGCAGCGCCCACTTTCCCTTCCCGTCCCGGAGCTTCGACGCGTACGGCAGCCGCCACGCGAACTCCACGACCCGATGGTCGAGCAGCGGAACGCGCGCCTCGAGTCCGACGCTCATGCTCGTGCGGTCCACCTTCACGAGGATGTCGTCGGGGAGGTAGGCGAGGGTGTCGTCGGCCATCCCCCGCTCGACCGCGCCGCGAAGCGCATCCGGCAGGCCGATCGCGTCGGCGAGGCGCGGGAGCTCCCGCGCGCCCGGAACCACCTCCGCCGGCCGCTTCCAGTGCGAGAGCAGGTCGAGGTAGACGGCGCGCCCGTCGCGAAGCGCCAGCAGTTCCGCGAGCTTGCGGATCTTGTCGCCGGCGGCGCCGCCGCTCCCGTAGCGGCGCAGCCACGGATCGAGGCACCCCAGCAGGCGGTTCGCCGGGCCGACGGGGACGGCGCCCAGCGCGGCGGCCAGCACGCGGCGAAGCGGGAAGGGCACGCGCCCGAGGCTCCGCTCCAGGTCGGCCGCGAGCACGTACCGCTTGTATCCGCCGAACGACTCGTCGCCGCCGTCCCCCGAGAGGCTCACCGTGACGTGCCGGCGGGCGAGCTCGCTCACGAGCAGCGTCGGGATCTGGGAGGAGTCCGAGAACGGCTCGTCGAACAGGGCGGCGACGCGAGGCACCGCGGCGAGCGTCTCGCCGGCCCCGAGGATCCGCTCGGTGTGCTCGGTGCCGAGGCGGCGCGCGACCTCGCGCGCGAATGCGGACTCGTCGTAGTCGGGCTCCTCGAACCCGATGGTGAACGTCCGGACGGGGCCCGTCCCCGCGCGGCGCATCAACGCGACGACCAGCGACGAGTCGATCCCGCCGGACAGGAACGCTCCGAGGGGGACGTCGGCGATCATCCGGAGGCGCACGGAATCCTGCAGGCGGCGCTCGAGCTCGTCGAGCGCCTCGCCGTCGGTGCCCTCGAAGGGGTCCTCGAGACCTCGCTCGACCACCTCGCGGAACGACCAGTAGCGTTCGAGGGCGCCCTCCGGAGGGGCGGTGCGTCCCGAGAGATCGAAGGTGCGGATCGAGCCCGGCTCGAGCTTGCGGAACCCCGAGAACGCGCAGCCGGGCGACGGGACGAAGTTGAAGCGCAGGAAGCTCGCGATCGCGTCGCGGTCGAGCGGCGCCGCGAACGAGGGGTGCCGCCGGACCGCGGTCATCTCCGAGCCGAACAGGAGCGCGGAGCCGCTCCGCCCCCAGTACAGCGGCTTGATGCCCAGCCGGTCGCGGACGAGGTGCAGGCGACGCTCCCGCCGGTCCCACAACGCGAACGCGAACATCCCCACGAATCGGGAGACCGCGGGGACGAGGCCCCACGCCTCGATCGCCGCGAGCATCACTTCGGTGTCGGAGTGCCCGCGCCAGTTGCGCTCCCCCGGCGAGCCGAGCTCGGCGCGAAGCTCGGCGAAGTTGAACACCTCCCCGTTGAAGGCGATGACGTAGCGCCCGCTCGCCGAGGCCATGGGCTGGTGCCCCTCGGCCGAAAGGTCGAGGATCGCCAGGCGCCGGAAGGCGAGGCCGACGCCGGCGTCGGCATCCCACCAGAGCCCCTCGTCGTCCGGGCCGCGGTGGGCGAGCGCCGCCGCCATCGCGCCGAGGTTTCCCCGCCAGGCGTCGTCGTTGGTGTCGGGGGCGAACGCCCCGGCGAATCCGCACATCAGCGGGGCTCCCGTTCGAGAACGCGCCGGAGGAACGAAGCGTGGAGGTCCGCGCAGGCATCGAGGGAGAACTCCCGCTCGATCCGGGCGCGGGCGCCGGCGCCGAGCGTCGACCGCGCGTTCGCGTCGAGATCGAGCAGCGCCCCGAGCGCGCCGGCGAGCTTCGCCTCGTCCCCGACGGGTACGAGGCACCCCGCGTCGCCGACGAGCCTTGCGGTGTCCCCGGCGTCGGTCGCGACCACGGGGAGCGCGCAGGCCATCGCCTCGCCCACGGCGTTGGGAAACGCCTCGCCGCGCGACGCGGAGACGGCGCCGTCGCACGCCGCGAGCAGCGAGGGGACGTCGTCGAACTCGCCGAGGGCCCTCACGCGCCCCGCGAGCCCGCATCGGCGGGCGGCCTCGCCGGCGACGCGGTCGGTCGCACCGCTCCCCGCGAGGAGCAACCGCGACCACGGCCTCGTGGATGCGGCGGCGGCGAACGCCGGGAAGAGGAGGTCGTGGCCCTTTACCGGGTGCCATCGCGCCAGGCACGCGACCACGAGCTCGTCGTCGCCGTACCCCAGCCGGGCGCGGGTCGTGCGTCGGGCCTGGGCGTCGGGGCGGAATCGCCGCGTGTCGAACCCGTTGGGGATCACCTCCGCGCGGTCGCGGGGAAAGCCCAGGCGGGCGTGATCTTCCAGGGCCACGTGCGCATTGTAGAGGAACGCGTCGGCGCGCCCGGACGTCGCCGCGCAGGCACGGACGACCGCGCGCGTTCGCGCGCGGGTCGTGCCCCAGTCCGCGAGCGATTGCCGGATCCCCCAGACGACGCGGGGACCCCGGGGGAGCGCGAGGGTGGCGAGATTCCCGTGGTACATCCACCCGTGGACCAGCGCGGGAGCCCGCTCCCGGAAGAGTCGGCGCAGACGGGCCCAGGCCAGGGGCCACCGGGTGGGCGAAGCGAGGTCCAGCGACTCGACCGGGACGCCGGCACGCTCGAGCTCGGGGCCGAATCGTCCGGGGCCGCGAAGGCTCGCCACGCGCACCCCGAAACCCCGCGCGGCGAGGGCGGGGGCGAGAAGCGAGAGCGCGCGCTCGGCGCCTCCGGCTTCGAGCCCGGTCGTGACGTAAAGGACCGGGCCCCGAAGGCTCATCGACCCACCGCCTCGAGCAGGAGCGCCTCGGTGCGCTCGGCGAGCTTCGCGATGGAGTAGCGCGAGACGACCCGGTCGCGCAACGCCGTGTCGGGAGCGCGACGGGGGACGGCCGCGGCGTCCATGGCCGCCGCGAGCGCCCCGGCATCGCCGGCGGGGACGACGCGCGCCGGATCGCCCACGAGGGCGGCGCTGTCCCCGACGCGCGTGACGACCGCGGGGACGCCGCAGGCCATCGCCTCCGCGACGACGTTGGGGAACCCTTCCGACGACGACGACGAGACGAGCAGGTCGAGCCCCGCGTAGACGTGCTCCACCGCGGCGGTCGGCGCCACCTCGATCCAGCTCCGGGCAAGGCCGGCCTCCCGGACGCGCTCGCGAAGATCCGCGAGCGCCCGAGCGGAGCCGGTGGCGAGCGCGGCGATCCGCCGCCTCGGGGAGGCGCCCACGAAACGGCTCGCGGCGGCGACGAACGTCGGCCAGTCCTTCGCCGGGTCCAGGCGGGCGACGATCCCCGCGACGGTCTCCTCCGGCCCGATCCCCCACGCGGCGCGGGACGCGGCGCGCCGCGTCGCGTCGGGCCGGAAACGATCGACGTCGATCCCGTTCGGGACGACCCGGAGGCGCTCGCCGGGGAAACCCGCGTCGGCGTGCCGGCGGGCGCCCGTCTCCGAGTTGGCGATCAGGAGGTGCGCCGCGGGAGCGACGACGCGGGTCGCGTGGAAGTTGAGCTCGTCCCAAGCCCCGTAGGATCCGAACGCGACGTCGGAGGCCCGCAGTCCCCAGACCACCGCGCACCCGGGTGCGAGGACGCGGGTGCTGGCGGCGAGCAGGTTCCCGGCCGAGAGGAAGCCGTAGACGGCGTCGGGACGGATCCGGCGCAGCGTCGCCGCGAAGCGCCGCAGGGGCCCCGCGACGTCGAGCCGGCCCCGCTTTCCCAGGGGGACGCGCGCGACACCCGCCCGCTCGAGGCGCTCGCCGAGCACGGTGCCGTCGGGGTAGAGCGTGGCGACCGCGATCCGGTGCCCGCGACGCCGCAGCGCCTCGGCGAGGACCACGAGTTGCGTCTCGGCCCCGCCGAACTCCAGATTGCGGATGACGAAAAGAACGGTCATGGGCGGGGGTGGATGATAATCCCGCCCCGACCCCCGGAGGCACCTCGCGTTGCGGATCGTCTTCTTCATCGCCTCTACGCAATGCGGCGGGGCCGAACGCGTCGCGGCGACCCTCGCTTCGGCGTGGGCGCGTCGCGGCCACCGGGTGGCGCTCGCGACCTGGGAGGCGCCGGGGACGGTCCCTTTCTTCCCGCCGTCCGACGACGTCGAGCTCGTGCAGCTCGGGGTGGCCGGGGCCACCGACGGCGTGGTCGAAGCCGTGGCGGCGAACCTGCGCCGGCTTCGCGCCGTTCGGGCGTGCGTGCGCGCGCGCCGCGCGGAGGTCGTGGTCTCCTTCGGCGACACGACGAACGTGACGGTCCTGCTCGCGCTCACCGCGCTCGGCGTGCCGGTCGTGGTCGCCGAGCGCGTCGATCCCGCGCGATGGCCGCTCCCCGCTCCGTGGCCTTCGTTGCGCCGACGCCTCTACCCCCGTGCCTCGCGGGTCGTCGTGCAGACCCGTGGGGCGGCGGGGTACTTCGACGCGTTGCCGCGTCCTCCCGTCGTGATCCCGAACCCCGTCGCCGCGCGGCGGGGTCCGCCCGCGAACGGATCGACACCTCGGCGAATCCTCGGCGTCGGCCGGCTGGTTCCCCAGAAGGGGTTCGACCTGCTGATCGAGGCCTTCGCGCGGGTCGCGCCCCGTTTCCCCGACTGGGATCTGCGCATCGTGGGGGACGGCCCCGAACGGCCGTCGCTGCTGGATCTCGCGCGCCGGGCGGGACTCGAGTCACGGATCGGGTTTCCCGGACGGGTGGGGCCGATCGGCGACGAGCTCGCCCGCGCGGGGGTGTTCGTGTTGTCCTCCCGTTTCGAGGGATTCCCGAACGCGCTCGCGGAGGCGATGGCGCACGGGCTCGCCGTGATAAGTTCCGACTGCCCGTCGGGCCCGCGCGATCTCGTGCGCGACGGCGTGGACGGCCTGCTCGTCCCTCCGGAGGACGCGGACGCGCTCGCGCAGGCGCTCGCCGCGCTCCTCTCCGACCCCGCGCGGCGGGCCGGCCTCGCCGCCCGCGCGATGGAAGTCGTCGCGCGGTTCTCCGAGGACGCCGTGGTGGACCGCTGGTGCACGCTGCTGGAAGACGTGGCGGGGGCGCGGGGGTGAGGTCGCACGCCGAGGAGGTCCGGGCGGGGGAGCGGTTCCCGTTCGGGGAAAACTGGCGGCGACTGCTCGCCTCGGTGGGCCCCGAGCGCATCGAGCACGCGTCGGCGTCCCTCACCGGGGTCCTCGGCGCGAAGGCCCTGGAAGGGCGCCGGTTCCTCGACGCCGGGTGCGGGAGCGGGTTGTTCTCCCTCGCGGCGAGCCTGCGTGGGGCCCGGGTCGTCTCGTTCGACTTCGACCCCGCCTGCGTCGCCTGCGCGGTCGAGCTGCGCGCGCGTTTCCACCGGGACGCGCCGGACTGGAGGATCGAGCGCGGCTCGGTCCTGGACGCGGAGTATCTCGCGCGACTCGGGACCTTCGACGTCGTGTACTCGTGGGGTGTGCTCCACCACACCGGGCGGATGTGGGATGCGATCGACCTCGTCGCGGCGCGGGTCGCCCCGGGCGGTCGCCTGTGGATCGCCCTGTACAACGACCAGGGGGCGTGGAGCCGCGCCTGGCTCGCGATCAAGCGCGCCTACAACCGCGCGCCGCGCCCGCTGCGCGACCTCCTTCTCGGCGCCTGCTTCGTGCGCCTGTGGGGCCCGACGCTCCTGCGCGACCTCGCGAAAGGGAGCGCGCTTTCCACCTGGCGCGGCTACGCGAGGACGGGGCGCGGGATGTCGCCGTGGCGCGACGTCGTGGACTGGGTCGGCGGTCTGCCGTTCGAGGTCGCGTCGATCGCGGCCGTCGAGGACTTCCTCGCCGCGCGCGGATTCGAGCGCGAGCACGTCGTGTCGGTCGGGCGAGGTCACGGCTGCAACGAGTTCGTCCTGAGGCGCCGTTGACCGTCACCGCGCGGCTGCTCCGGGGATTCGCGACCGTCGGCGCCCTGGCTGCGGGGGTCAAGGTCGTCTCGCTGGCGAAGGAGCTGCTCGTCGCCTCGTCGTTCGGACGCGCGGGGGAGCTCGACGCCTTCCTCCTCGCGCTGGTCCTGCCGACGACGGTCGCCGGGATCGTGGGAGGGGCCTTCCACCAGGCCACCGTCCCGCTCTACGCGAGGTGGCGGTCGGAGGGGGGAGGGCCCCGCGCCGAGGCGGCGATGGGCGCGGCATTCGGGTTGGGGCTTTCCGCGGCGGCGGGGGCGGCGTTCCTCCTCGCGGTGGCGGGAGGACCCCTGATCGGCACCTTCGCCGCGGGATTCGATGCCGGGAAGCTCGCCGTGACGGCATCGATGGCCCTCGCCCTCGCGCCGCTCGCGCTTCTCGCCGCCTGGTCGTCGATGGCGGCGGCGCCCCTCCACGCGGTGGAGCGTTACGGCGCGGTCTCGCTCGTCCCCGTCTTCACCCCGCTCGCCACGATCGCGGCCCTCTCGGCCTTCGGGCCGTCGGGAGGATGGCCGCTTGTGGCGGGGGCGGTCTCGGGCGCGGCGCTCGAGGGGGCGGTGCTCGCCGCGGTGCTGCGTTCGCAGGGTCTTCCGTGGCGGCCGTCGCTCCGGGGATTCTCCGACCCCGAGCTCCGCAGCGTCGTCGCGCAGGCCGCCCCCGCGATGGGAGGCATGCTCCTCCACACCGCGACCGGCATCGTGGACCAGGTGATGGCCTCGAGGCTCGAAGCCGGCAGCGTCGCCGCCCTGGGGTACGCGTCGCGCCTGGTCAGCGCTCCGCTGGGACTCGCGACGCTGGCGCTGGGGACCGCCTCCTTCGCGGTCCTCTCGTCGCTCCGGGCGGCCGAGGGGGCGGAGCGGTTCGGCCGCGTCGTCCGCCGACTCGTCGCGCGGGTCGCCCTGCTGACGACGGCGGGCGCGGCCGTCCTCGCCGCGGCCGCGCCCTGGATCGTCCGGGCGCTCTACGAGCGCGGGCGGTTCCAGTCGGCGGACACCGAGCTCGTCGCGTCGCTCGTCCGCATCCTCGCCTTCATGGTCCCGCCGTTCGTCGTGGGGGTGCTCGGCGTGAAGGTCCTCGCCGCCGCGGGGCGCAATCGGAGCATCGTGCCGATCGCGGCGGTGAACCTCGCGGCGAGCGTGGGCCTGAACCTCACGTTGGTACACTTCCTCGGGATCCGGGGGATCGCCGTCGCGAACGTGGCGGTCTACTCGCTGTCCTGTGCCCAGATCTGGTGGGCCGTGTTCCGCGGCCTGCGCGAGGATCGGTGACGATGGACCAGACGCGCATCTGGGAGCACTTCCAGAACGAGGGCGCGGACTCGTTCGCCGGCGCCCGCCCGAGGCTGGCGTGGCTCGCGTCGCGCCTGGCCCGCGGCGAGCAGGTGCTGGACATCGGGGTCGGGGACGGGGCTTTCGAACGATTCGCCGAGGCGCGCGGGGCGCGCGTGCACGTCCTCGATCCCGACGCGAAGGCGATCGCGCGCGTGCGCGAGGCGCTCGATCTCGGCGAACGGGCGCGCGCGGGGTACGCGACCGCGATCCCCTGGCCGGACGCCGCCTTCGACACGGTCGTCGTCTCCGAGGTCCTCGAGCACCTGGACGACGCCACCCTCGAAGGCAGCCTCGCCGAGATCCGCCGCGTGCTCCGGCCCGGCGGCCGCATCCTCGGCACCGTCCCGGCCGACGAGGACCTCGCGGCGCAGGCGGCGGTGTGCCCGGACTGCGGCAAGCGCTTCCACCGGTGGGGACACGCGCGCCGCTTCGATCGGGACGGACTGGGCGCGACGCTCGCCTCGCGGTTCGCGTCGGTCGACGTCTCCCGACGGTGGTTCTTCGCCTGGGAGCGGCTGAACGTCCGGGGCAAGCTCCAGGCGGCGGCCCGGCTCGCCCTCGCGACGGTGGGGGTCTGGGGGAGCGGGCACAACTTCGTCTTCGAAGCGAGGCGCGATTGAGCCCGCTGGCTCTCTATCCGGCGGCCTTTGCCCTCGCGGCCGCCGTCGCCTGGGGGTTCACGCCGCGCGTGCGCGCCGCCGCGATCCGCTTCGGGATCGTGGACAAGCCGGACGGGTTGCTCAAGCAGCACCGGGAGCCCGTCGCGTACCTCGGGGGGCTCGCGATCTACCTCAGCTTTCTCGTCGCGTGCGCCTTCGTGCTGGACTTCGAGCGGGACGTGTTGGGACTCCTGCTCGCCGGCGCCATCGTGGTGCTCGTCGGACTGATCGACGACCTGGGGTCGCTGACCCCCTGGACCAAGCTCGCGGGTCAGGCGGTCGCGGTGGGCGTGCTGATCAAGTCGGGGATCTACATTCAGCTCGGGTTCGTTCCCTTCTGGATCGCCATCGCCCTGTCGGTCCTCTGGCTCCTTGCGACCACCAACGCCTTCAACCTGATCGACATCATGGACGGGCTGTCCGCGGGGACGGCCTCGGTCGCGGCGGTGGCGCTCGTCGTCGTGGCGCACCTCAACGGACGCGTCGGGGCGGCGACGATGCTCGCGGCGCTCGCCGGGGCCTGCGCGGGGTTCCTGCGATGGAACTTCCAGCCGGCGCGCATCTACATGGGCGACACCGGGAGCCTGTTCCTCGGCCTGATGCTCGGTGCCTTCGCGATGGACCTCGCGTACACCGAGACGAATCCCGTCGCGGCGCTGGCGCCGGCCCTGATCCTCGGCGTGCCTCTGTTCGACATGCTGTTCGTGATGTACGTCCGCTGGCGCCGCGGCATGCCCGTGATGCTCGGGAGCCCCGACCACGTCGCGCTGCGCCTGCGGAAGTGGCGCCTGACGACCCGTCAGACCGTCCTCGCCTCGTACGCGGCGACCGCGGTGCTGGGAGGCGCGTCGGTGGCGATGATCGGCGCCTCCGCCACCGGGGCCCTGGGCATCCTCGGCGGCCTCGTGGCCTCGGCGCTCGTCCTCGGCGTATGGCTGCGCCGGATCGACATGTCCTTGTGACGGAGGCTCGCGCATGATCGTGATCCTCGGCGGCGGCCTCGCGGGGCTCGCCACCTCGCTCTTCCTGAAGGACGTGCCGCACGTCGTGCTGGAGGCGGACGCCGTTCCGGGCGGCCTCTGCCGCACGCGCGCCGTCGACGGTTTCCTGTTCGACTACACGGGGCACCTCCTGCACCTGCGCGACCCGAGGATCGTCGCGCTGGTCGAGGAGTTGCTCCCGGGCGGCCTCGAGACGGTCGAGCGGCGCGCGTACATCCGCACGTGCGGCGTCACCCTCCCGTTCCCGTTCCAGGCGAACCTCCACGGCCTCCCGCGGGAGGTCGTCGCCGAGTGCATCGTCGGATTCGCCGAGACCCTCGGCACCGCCGTCCCCGCCGATCCCGAGATCTCGTTCCGCGACTGGTCGCTCGCCGTGCTCGGTCGCGGGATCAGCGAAGCCTTCATGTTCCCGTACAACGCGAAGCTGTTCCGGCGCGAGCCCGCGGAGATGACCGCGGACTGGGTCTCGTGGGCGATCCCGAAGCCCAACCTGCGGGAGGTGGTCCAGGGGGCGCTGGGCGTCGTGAACCGCGGGATGGGATACAACGCGACGTTCCGGTACCCCCGATCGGGGGGGATCGGTGCGCTCCCCGAGGCGTTGCACCGTCGCGTCGCCGACCGCGTGCGCTGCGGCGCCCGTGTGACGACGGTCGACCTCGACCGCCGGACGGTCCGCCTCGAGGGGGGCGAGACCCTGGCCTGGGACCGTCTCGTGTCCACGGCCCCGCTCCCGGCGCTGCTCGGGATGGTCGGGGAGCCGGCGCCCGAGCTCGACTGGACCGTCGTGGGCTGCCTGAACCTCGGGTTCGACCGCCCCGGTCTCGGCGGCGACGCCCAATGGATCTACTTCCCCGACCCCGAGGTCCCGTTCTACCGCGTCGGGTTCTCCCACAACATCGTTCCCGGCGTCTGCCCGGAGGGAACGTCGTCCCTCTACGTCGAGTTCGGGATGAAACGCGGCGAGGCCGCGGACCCCGAGCATCTCGAGGCGGCCACGGTCGCGGCGCTGCGCCGGGAAGGGTTCCTCGACGGGGACGAGCGCGTCGTGGTGAGGGACTTCGTGAGGATCGACCCGGGTTACGTGATCTTCGACCGCGCGCGCCGGCGCGTCATGGCCGAGGCCGTGCCGCGGCTCGAGGCGAGCGGGGTGATTCCCATCGGGCGGTACGGCGCCTGGACCTACTCGTACATGGAGCGCGCGATGCTCGACGGGCTCGACGCCGCAGAACGCCTGCGCCGGGGGGCCTGACCCCGCGTGTGCGGCATCGCCGGGATCGTCGCGCTCGACGCGCGTCCGGTCGATCGCGCGGCCGTCGCGCGGATGCTCGACGGGATCGTGCATCGGGGGCCCGACGCCCACGGCCTGTACGAAGGACCGGGGATCGCTGCGGGGATCCGCCGGCTGCGCGTCGTCGACCTCGCGACCGGCGACCAGCCGATCGCCAACGAGGACGGCACGGTCGAGGTGGTCTTCAACGGGGAGATCTACGGATTCACCGCGCTTCGCGAGGAGCTCGAGGGGCGCGGGCACCGGTTCCGAACCCGCTCGGACACGGAGGTCCTGGTCCACCTTTGGGAGGAGCACGGCCTCGGGATGCTCGACCGCCTGAACGGGATGTTCGCGTTCTGCCTGCTCGACCGGCGGACCGGGGACGTCCTGATCGCGCGCGACCCGATGGGGATCAAGCCGCTGTACCTGCGCGAGACTCCGGCCGGGCTCGCGTTCGCGTCGGAGCTCCCGCCCCTGCTCGCGCTTCCCGGGCCCCGCCCGAGCGTGGACGCGGAACGATTGCTCGACCTTTTCCTCCTCCAGTACGTCCCCGGCGACGCGACCGTGCACGCGGGGATCACCACGCTCGCGCCGGGGCACCTGCTGCTGCGCCGCGACGGCCGGTGGGATCGGCGCCGGTACGCGTCGCCCGCGCACGGGGGCGATGCGCAGCCCGGCGCCGCGCGGCGCCTCCGGGAGCTGCTCGAGGACGCGGTGCGCCTGCAGAAGGTCGCGGACGTCCCGGTCGGCGTCTTCCTCTCGGGGGGGCTCGACTCGACGGCGGTCGCGGCGCTGCTCTCGCGCGAGACGGGGGCGGTCGAGACCTTCTCGGTCGGCTTCCCCGACCCGCGCCACGACGAGAGCGGACACGCCGCCGCCGCGGCGGCCGCGGTGGGCTCGCGCCACCACGCGCTGCGCCTCGACGCCGGCGAGACGGCGGCGAGGCTTCCGGAGCTCGTCCGCCATCTCGGCGAACCGCTCGTCGATCCCGCGCTGATCCCGACCTGGCTCCTGTCGAAGTTCGCGAGGGAGCGGGTTACCGTGGTGCTGACCGGGGAAGGGGCCGACGAGCTCTTCGGCGGATACCGGCGTTATCGCTGGCAGCGCCGGTACGGAGCCGGCGGCCGGCTCCCCGGCGCGCGCGCGCTCGCGCGCTGGCTCCCCCGGCGCGCCGCGCAGGCGGTCGAGGCCCTCTCGGAGCCCGATCCCGCGTTGTCGCACCTCGCGTGGGCGTCGACCTGCGGCCCCGCGTTCGCGCGGACGTTGTTCGGGGACGACCGCGTCGACCGCTGGCGGAGGTCGACGCGCGAACGCTTCGCCCCGTACTTCGACGGCGTCGATCGGGTCGAGGGGTCGCTGCGGGCCGACCTCGCGACGTGGCTCCCCAACAACCTGCTCTCGAAGGTCGATCGCGCGAGCATGGCGTTCTCGCTGGAGGCGCGCGTCCCCTTCCTCGATCGGCGCATCGTGGATCTCGCGTCACGCCTGCCTCTCGATGCGAAGGTGACCTCGAAGGAGGGGAAGATCGTCCTCCGTCGCGCCGTGGCGGACCTGGTGCCGCCCTCGGTGCTTCGGCGGCCCAAGCGCGGCTTCGACCTTCCGCTCGCGGCGTGGCTGAGGGGGCCCCTGGCCGGGCCGGCGTCCGAGCGGTTCGCCTCCGGCGCGCTCGAGCGCGGCCTCGGCCTGAGGGAGGGAGCCGCGCGACGGCTGCTCGACGACCACCGCGCCGGTCGCGTGGATGCCGGGCTTCCCTTGTTCTCGCTCCTGTCGATCGCCATCTTTCTCGACGACCATGCGTGAGCGTCGCCGCGTCTGTCACCTGATCACGCGCCTGGAGCTGGGCGGCGCGCAGCAGAACACCCTGTTCTCGACGGCGCATCACGACCGCGCTCGCTTCTCGGTGTCGCTGTGGGCGGGCCGGGGGGGGATCCTCGACGACGAGGCGCGGGCGATCCTCGAAACCGACTTGCGCCTGCTCCCGTTTCTCAGACACCCGATCTCCCCGGTCGCGGACGCGATCGCGGTCGTCCGCCTCGCGGCGATGCTGCGCGCGTCGCGGATCGAGCTCCTGCACACCCACTCGTCGAAGGCGGGGATCGTCGGCCGCCTCGCCGCGGCTCTGGCGGGAACTCCCGCGGTCGTGCACACGGTGCACGGATGGAGCTTCAACGACACCCAGGCCCCCGCGCTGCGTCGCCTTTACGTGGCGCTCGAGCGCCTGGCCGCGCGCCGCACGCACGCCCTCGTTTTCGTCGCCGAGGCCGACCGCGCCCGCGGCGCGGATCTGGCGATCGGCGATCCGGCGCGTTACCGCCTTTTCCGCAGCGGGATCGACCGCGATCGGTACGTCGCCCCGGCGGGGGTGCGCGACGCCACGCGCCGCGCGCTCGGTTACGGTCCGGACGAGGTGGTGGTCGGCTCCCTCGCGTGCCTGAAGGCGCAGAAGGCGCCGCTCGACTTCGTCGCCGCGGCGGATGTCGCCGCGCGGTCGGACCCGAGGCTGCGATTCTTCATCGCGGGGGACGGGGAGCTCCGTGGCGAGGTCGAGCGGGAGGTCGCCTCGCGCGGGCTCGAGGATCGGTTCCGGCTGCTCGGCTGGCGCCAGGACGTCGCCGAGTTGCTCGCGGCGATGGACGTGTTCGTGTTGACGTCGAGGTTCGAGGGGTTGCCGCGAGCGGTCCTCCAGGCGATGGCGGCGGGGGTCCCCGTCGTGGCGACGGCGGTCGGCGGCACGCCGGAGGTCGTGCGCGACGGCGCGACCGGGCGGCTCGTTCCCCCGGGCGAGCCCCGGACCGCCGCGGCCGCGATCCTGGGGCTTGCCGCCGATCCCGAGTTGCGGAGGCGGTGCGTCGCCGCAGCGCGCGCGCGTCTCGGGGAGGAGTTCGACATCCGTCGGATGGTGGCCGGGTTGGACGACCTCTACCTCAGCCTGCTCGAAAAGCCGAAAACCACCTGAGCTCCTGCGTCTTATTCTGAAAAGGAATGGGCGGAATCTCTTGCCCGTCCCTTCCTTCCTATTTAGATTCGGCGTCCCGGAGGAAGCCCCAGGACCATGGATGCCCCGATCTCCGTCCGCGAAGTCCACAAGAGCTTTCGCGGCCACCTCGGGATCGGCGCCACCGTCGCGGTCGCCGGTCTGAGCTTCGAGGTCCGGCCGGGGGAGATCTTCGGACTGCTCGGCCCCAACGGCGCGGGGAAGACCACGACCCTCAAGATGCTGATCGGATTGCTGCGTCCCGACGCCGGGGAGGTGCGCCTGTTCGGCGGGTCGCCGAGCTCGGCGAACGCCCGCCGCCGGCTCGGGTTCCTTCCGGAGCAGCCGTATTTCTACGACTACCTCACCGCCGAGGAGTTCCTGCGTTTCTACGCCCGGCTCCAGGGCGTCCCGTCGGCGGAACGGGACGGTCGGGTGCGCCGCGCGCTCGATCGGGTGGGCTTGGGCGACCGAGGCGCGACGCCGCTCCGGAAGTGCTCGAAGGGGATGCTCCAGAGGGTCGGCCTGGCGCAGGCGATCCAGCACGACCCCGACCTCGTCATCCTCGACGAGCCGATGTCCGGCCTCGACCCGATCGGCCGTCGCGAGGTGCGCGATCTGATCCTCTCCCTGCGCGCCGCCGGGAGGACCGTGCTCTTCTCGAGCCACATCCTCTCCGACGCCGAGCTGCTGTGCGACCGGGTGGCGATCGTCTTCCGGGGACGCGCGCGCGCGGTGGGGCGCCTGGACGAGCTCGTCCCTCCCGACGCCCGGTGGTACGAGGTCGAGATCGACGGCGACGTTCCCGACCTGGCCGGAGCCGAGCGGGTCGCCGCCTCGGGGAGGGAGTCTCTGGTGCGCGTCGACGACGCGAGGGATCTCCCCCGGGTCCTCGCGGCGGTGGAAGCGGCGGGCGCGAAGGTCGTTTCGGTCTTCCCGCGGCGGCGGACCCTCGAGGACCTCTTCCTGGAGGAGATCGGCCGGGCGCGCGCCGAGGAGGCGGGGTCGTGATCGGCACCGTGCTCACGATCGCCGCCAACTCGTTCCGCGAGGCGGTACGCGATCGGATCCTCTATCTCCTCCTCGCGTTCGCCGCGATCGTGATCGGCGTGTCGCGGTTCGTCTCGCTGCTCACCGTGGGCGACGAGGCGAAGATCGTGAAGGACTTCGGCCTGTCCGCGATCTCGGTCTTCGGCGTGTTGACCGCGATGTTCGTCGGCGTCTCCCTCGTCTTCAAGGAGATCGAACGGAAGACGGTCTACACCCTGCTCGCCAACCCCGTCCGCAGGTGGCAGTTCGTCGCCGGGAAGTTCCTCGGGCTGCTGATGGTGCTCGCGATGAACGTCGTCGCGATGGCGGCCGTGCTCGCCCTCGCGATCGTGTGGATCGGCGGCACGGCCCTGGAGTTGTGGCCCGCCGTGCTCCTCACGTTCGTCCAGCTCGCGCTCGTCGCGGCCTTCGCGATCCTCTTCTCCTCCTACACGAACCCGATCCTGGCGGCGGTGGGGACGGGAGCGGTGTACGTCGTCGGGCATCTCTCCTGGAGCTTCGAGCTGCTCAAGGCCCGCGCGAGCGGAGCCGCCGCGCGCGCCGCCTGCGACGCCCTGCACGCGCTGCTCCCGAACCTGGACCGACTCGACGTGAAGGCCCAGGCGGTGCACGGCATCGCGCTCCCCCAGGGCTACGTCGCGGCGGGGGTCGTCTACGGGCTGGCCTACGCGCTGGCGGTCGTCGTCCTCGCCTGCGTCGTCTTCGAGCGACGGGAGTTCGCGTGAGGCGGGGGCTGATCGCGGCGGGACTCGTCGTCGCGCTGGGGGCGGGCGCCCACGTCGCGCGGGCGAGGCTGGACGCGTTGGCCGCCGCGCCGCCGTCGGGTCGGCCGCTCCTGTACCTGCCGAACGGGCGCTACCTGAAGGCCGCGAGCCTGGGGCACGCGCCGCTCGTCGCCGATTTCGTCTACCTCTGGGCGATCCAGTTCTACTCCGACTACGAGCGTCGGGACCGGTTCCGCTACGTCGAGCACCTCTTCGGTCGCGTGATCCCCGAGCTCGATCCGCGCTACGTCGATCCGTACTGGATCGGCGCGCTGATCCTCACCGTCGAGGCGCGGGACCTCGAGGGGGGGCTGCGGATCCTCGAGACCGGCTTCCGCAACAACCCCCGGCAGTGGGTGCTGCTCTACCTCGCCGGCTGGGAGTGCTCGACCGCCGGGCAGCCGGCGCGCGCCGCCGAGTACTTCGGGCGTGCGGCGGCGATTCCCGGCGCGCCCGCGCAGCTGCGTCGTCTCCAGGCGGGGATGGTGGCCAAGTCCGGCGATCTCGAGGAGGCGCTCCACACCTGGCGCGCGCTTCTCGACGACCCGGCCTCCGATCCCACCACGCGCGGGATCGCCGACCGCCAGGTGCGCGACCTCACCGTGAAGCGGGACGTCCAGTCCCTCGAGCAGGCGGTGGCCCGGTTCCGCGAGCGGGCGGGACGGCCGCCGCGCACCCTCGAGGAGCTCGTCGCGCGCGGCGTCGTTTCCCGGCTTCCGCTCGATCCCGACGGCCTCCCTTACGCGTACGACCCGGCGAGAGGCGTCGTGTCCAGCTCCGCCGGACGCATCCTGGGGGACCGTTGAGCGCGCTCGTCTTTCTCGTCGGGCTGATCGTGGGGAGCTTTCTCAACGTCTGCATCCATCGGCTCCCGCTGGGGGAGAACATCGCCTTTCCCGGGTCGCACTGCCCGAAGTGCGGGGCCGCGATCCGCTGGTACCAGAACGTCCCCGTCCTCTCGTGGCTCGCGCTGCGGGGACGGTGCGCCGCCTGCCGGGCTCCGATCGCCTGGCGGTACCCGATCGTCGAGCTGCTCTCCGGGATCGCCGCGCTCTCGGCCTTCGCCGCGTACGGTCCCACGCTCGCGTTCGCGATCGCCCTCGCGTACGCGTGGATGCTGCTCGTCCTGTTCTTCACCGACTGGGACCACCACCTCCTCCCCGACGCGATCACCCTGACCGGTTTCGCGGCGGGGATGGCGATCGCCGCGTTCAACCCGTTCCTCGCCGGGGAGGGCAGCTGGGGACGGATCTGGACGGCGCTTCTCGGCGCGGCGCTGGGCTCGGGCATCCTCTGGGGGATCGGCGCGGTGTGGAAGCGACTCCGCGGCGTGGACGCCATGGGCCTGGGCGACGTGAAGATGATGGCGATGGTCGGCGCCTTCACGGGGCCCTCGGGGGTGTTGTTCACGCTGTTCTTCGGGTCGATCGTCGGCGCGATCGTCGGGGTCGCGAGGATCCCGTTCCGGGGCGGATCGCTCCGCGACGAGCTTCCGTTCGGATGTTTCCTCGCCCCGTCGGCGCTCGTCGCGATGCACGGCGCGAGGCGCGCGATCGACGCCTACCTCGCCTTCGTCGGGTTCGGGGCGTGAGGTGGCGGAACCGCGCCTGGGCCGGTTCGGTTTCCAGCTCCGCGTGACGCTCGTCCTCCTCGTCCTTTTCCTGGCCGCCGCCGACCTCGTCAACCTGATGCTCCTCGGTCAGGCCCGGGAGGCGCTGGAGGTCGCGGAGTCGGAACGGGTGCGGTCCCGCGCGCGCGAGGTGGCCCGGGCGCTCGGGTCGGCGCCCATCGACGCCGCGGGGCTCGCCCGGACCGCGCGCGACTTCGACCTGCGCCGCCTCGCTCTGTTCGAGCCCGGCGGGAACATCCTCGCCGCTTGGCCCGAGCGCTCCCGGTTCTGGCCCGAGCTCGACGCGGACACGCGTGCGGCGCTCGCCGCAGGCCGCGCCGCGTCGTTCCGGGACTCCGGGGAGGGGAGGGACGGGATGGTGGCGCTCGTCCCGGTGCTCGATCCGTCGGGCGTGTGGCTGCGCGGGGTGGCGGTGGAGCAGGCGGCGCCCGCGCTCGCGACGGTCGAATCACGCGCCCGGACGCTCCGGGTGGTCCAGGCGATCGGCATCGTCGTGATCGGAGGGCTGGCGCTGGTCTTCGCGCGCTGGGTCAGCCGTCCCTACCGCAGCCTCGTCGCGGCGGCGGGGGACGCGGGACTCGCCCCGGTCGCGCTCGACGCGGACGGCGACCCCGACGCTCTCGCGCAGGCGTTCCGTCGCGTGGCCGAGAAGCTCCGCGAGCAGGAGGCCGCGCTCGGCCAGGCGGGTCGCGAAGGGGGCGGGCTCGGCGACCTCGTGCGATTCGCGACGGGGCCGGCGCGCGGGATGACGACGGGGGTCGTCGTGGTGGACCGCCGCGGAAAGCTCGCGGCGCTCAACGCCTCGGCCGAGGCGCTGCTCGGCGTGCGCGGCGTCGACGTGGCCGGTCAGCCGCTCGACGCCGCCGCGCGGGAGGTCGAGGGGTTGCGCGAGCTCGTCGTGGCGTGTCTCGAGCGCGGCCGGTCGGCCACGCGCGAGGTGCTCGAGGTGCGACGCCCCGACGGCCGCGGTGCGCACCTGGGGGTCTCGGTTTCTCCGGCGACGGCGGGCCCGTCGGGGGAGGTCGCCGGCGCGCTCGTCCTGATGACCGACCTCACCGAGATCCGGCGCCTCCAGGAACAGGCACGAACGCGCGACAACCTCGCGGCGGTCGGCCAGCTGGCGGCGGGAATCGCGCACGAGTTCCGCAACGCCCTCGGCACGATCCTCGGCTGGGCGCGGATGCTCGAAAAGCGCGACGACCCCAGGGTTCGCGGGCCCGCGCAGGAGATCATCAAGGAGGTCGACGCCGTGCGCGCCTCGCTCGACGAGTTCCTCCTCTACGCGCGCCCGCAGGAGCCGGCCCGCGTGCCGGTGGATCTCGACGACCTCGTCCGGCGTTGCGTGGCGAGCGCCCCGGAGGGGCTCGGCGTCGACGCGGAGGGGGAGTTCGGCACGGTCGTCGGGGACGAGGCCCTGCTCCGCCGGGTCTTCGGGAACCTCCTGCAGAACGCCGCGGACGCCGGGCGCGAGGCGGGGCGCGCCGTCTCGGTGAGGATCGTCGGCCGCAGGAGCGGATCCGGACGGCACGTCCAGATCGACGTGGAGGACGACGGCCCGGGCATCCCCCCCGAACGCCGCCGCGAAGTCTTCGTGCCGTTCTTCACCACGCGGGCGAAGGGGACGGGGCTCGGGCTCGCCCTGGTGCAGCGGACGCTGGTCGACCTCGGCGGAAGCGTGGAGGTGGGGGACGGGCCGAGGGGCGGGGCCTCCTTCCGGATCCGGCTTCCCCTGCACGACGGCGACGGCGCAGTGTAACGAAATGTAACAGGCACTCCCGGCCGAGGGAGGACAGCCGCTGCGCCGGCAGCGGAGCCATCCTCGCAAACCATTGAATCTTATCGTCTTGTGTTCGGCGCGGACCCCGGATCGCCGTGGCACGCCGGATGCTGTTCCGTCTCGTCGATCGGAGGGACGTGATGAACCCGAGGGTGCGGAGTACATCGAGGGGCTTCTCGGCGGCCGAGCTGCTCATCGTCATCGCCATCATCGGCCTGCTGGTCGCCGTGGCGGTGCCGCTCGTGAACAACCAGGTCCGTCAGGCCAAGGCCCGCGGCGCGGCGGACGCGATGGGGGTCGACCTCCGGGCCGCACGCATGCTCGCGGTCACCAAGCAGCAGGACATCCCGTTCGTCCTCGAAGTCGATCCGGTCAACGCCTACCGGTACACCGGCAACGACGGAAAGGTCCGCCGGTTCGTGCTCCCGGTGGGGGTCCGCATCCTCGGATCGTCCACCCCCACGACGATCACCTTCCGCCCGAACGGCTCGATCGCCGCCCAGGCGACGACCGTGGTCGAGATCGCGATGTCGGGATCGGCGACGGCGAAGGAGACCTACACCATCGTGACGTCGACGGCGGGGATCCCGAAGACGACCAAGACCCGGACGAACTGAGGAGGGGGCGATGCACTCGAGGAACGAACGCGGATTCAGCCTCGTCGAGCTCATCCTGGCGCTCGGTCTCCTGGCCGGCGTCATGCTCGCGATCGCGGGGATGTTCTCCATCGGCGGAAAGCAGGTGAAGAGCGGACGGACCTCGAGCGAGGCCCTCGCCGTCGGCCGGCAGATCCTCGAGGAGATGAACGGCTGGGCCTACCGGCAGACCTACGAGAATTTCGGGCTCGACGGGGCGGCGGCGAGTTATTCGGTCGACACGCGTGCGAACACGAGCACCTTCGCCCAGAAGTGGCACGCGACCCTGCAGTCGAAGCTCGGGGCGAGCGCCTACGCCACGATCGCGCTCTCGTCGGTCGTGGGCACCGGCACCGCTCCCGTCATGAACAGCGCCGTCGCGAAGAACTACCGCGTCACGGTCACCGTGCACTGGAACGAGATCACCCGTCCCCGGACGGTGACCGTCGCCACGGTGCGCATGTGAGGAGGACCGCCATGGATCCCGCGAAACTCGCCCGCCGCCGACCCGACAGCGGTCTCACGCTGGTCGAGATCCTCGTCGCGACCGCCGTGCTCGCGATCGCGATCGTGATCGCGCTGATGATCTACGACCAGTCCCGGCGCTCGTTCAAGCAGGGCGAGAACGCCGTGGAGCAACAGCAGGCGGTCCGCATCGCGTTCGACCGGCTCAACGCCGACCTGCGGATGGCGGGGTACAACTACAACCCGGACGGCAACGTCGCTTCGGTCGACGAGCAGATCGAAGCGGCGTACGACGGCGCGATCGTCATCCGCGGCGACTTCGACGGCCAGGAGGAGCCCGCGCTCGTCGGCCCCGCGGCGGCGTCGGTCTCGGTCGGCAACGACGAGATCGTGATCTACGCGCTGAGCAAACCCGAGTGGATCTCCTCCGGGACCGGCGGCCAGACGCTCACCTTCAGCGCGGACGTCCAGGAGGAGCCGCGCGACGGCGAGGTCGAGACGGTCAGCGTCCCCAACGTCGCGCTCGTCCAGACCGCGGCGGAAGCGCCGTACACCCTCTACCGGATCACGCTCAACGCGGACGAGAGCACCTGGGGGAGCGGCGGGTTCATCACCCGAACGCCGCTCGTCGAGAACATCCGCTCGATGACCTACCGCTACTTCGGGCAGACCCAGACCCAGATCAACACGCTCGACCTCGGCTCGGCGACCGACGACATCGGCGGCGCCGAGACCGCCGCGTCCAAGGCGACCCGGCTGGGAATCCGCCGCGTGAACGTGTCGCTCATCGGATTGACCCGCGATCCCGACATGAACTACGTCGACCCCGCCGACGCGGAGCCGAGCACGCGGAGGTACCGGAAGTTCGAGCTCGTCGGCGACGTGACCCCGCGCAACCTCGGGATGAAGGGGATCCGCGACCTGATCGGCGATTCCAGCCCCCCGTCGCAGCCGGGAGCGCCGACCCTGCTCGCCGGCCACTGCGGGGGGCTCTACGTGTCCTGGCCCCCGAACGACGCGGAGGAGGGCGTGACCTCGTACCGCGTGCTCATCGGCACGACGGCGGGAAGCCCGACCTCCTCGCGCAGCTCGAGCACGAACGCCGCGTACGTTTCGGGGCTGACCACGGGGACGACCTATTACGTCGCGATCACCGCGCTCGACGCCGCGGGCAACGAGTCCATCCGGTCGAGCGAGCGCAACGCCGCGGTCACGAACACGACGGTCCCCTCCGCTCCGGCGACGGTGAGCGCGACGGACTCCCAGCCGGACGCCGTCAACGTGACGTGGACCGCCGTGACGACGAACACGGCGGCGCTCGCCGGAGATCCGCAGTCGCCGACCATCCGCGACCTGGCGGGTTATCGCATCTACCGCGGAACCTCGGCGAACTTCAGCCCCGCGGCCGGGAATCGGATCGTCGACGAGACCGTCTCGAAGCCGAGCCCCACCCCTTCGGCTCCGGACACGACGGTCGTCAACTGCCGCGACTACTTCTACAAGGTGCGCGCGGTGGACTCCTGCGGGACCGAGTCGGACGACGCCCCCGGGGCGCTCGGCGAGGCCGGGCGCGCGGAGAGCGAGGTCGAGCCGGCGACGCCGCAGAACGTGCAGGCGTTCATCACGGGAGTGAGCCGCGTCACGGTGTCGTGGGACGTCGTCAACGAAAACATCAAGGGCCAGCCGATCCGGATCGACGACTACGAAGTCATCGGCCGGCGCTGCCTGATCCTCGACACCGACTGCCAGAACGATCCCAGCGGTTACACCCCCGTCGGCACCGCGACCAACGGCAATCTGAGCCTGGTGGACACCGGTGCCTCCGGGATCGACGTCCTCAGATCCTGGTACTACCGGGTGCGGGCCAAGGACGATTGCCCGAACTACTCGAGCTGGTCGGAGCTGGCCACCGCGCGGTGCACCTTTCTGGGCAGCCTGACCTGGGTCACGCCCAACGACGGCGACCCGGTGTCGGGAGTGACGCCGATCCGTGTCGCGGCGTACAGCGCGGGCGTCGAGACCTACGCGGACGCCAGCCTCACGATCGTCCACGGCGCGTCGGGGGCGACGGAGACGCGCATCCTCAGCCCGCGGGTCGTGGGCGACACGACGTATTTCGAGTACGACTGGCTGGCCACCCCTCCGGGGCAATACACGCTGACGATCACGGTACCCAACGCGGGGGGGTGCACGAAGTCGAGCTCGATCCAGCTCAACGCCGCTCCCACGGTGGCCTGTTGCCTGTCGTTCAACCCCGGAGTCGCCGGTGCGGCGCGGTTCCTCAGCTGCACGAACGAGACCACGGACGGGAACGATCAGGAATGCCGGGACCTGAACTACAAGTTGTGGAACAACGCGTGCCTGACCTCCGTGAGGGTCGACTCGCTGACGATCGCCTGGACCAACGTGAAGGCACCCCAGCTGACGCGTCCCGCGCTCCTGGAGGAGGTCTTCTTCGGCGGCAGCAGCGTCTGGGTCCCCGGGAACGCGGCGACGCCGGCGTCGACGACGTTCTCCTCCAGGCCACCGCTGGTGCCGTACACCCGCAACGCGGCGAACACGGTCGATGTGACCTACCGGTTCGCCGACGAGATGTCGCGGGAGGCGGGCGGCAAGCATCAGCCCGTCGACACGACGTTCAACTTCACCCTGCTCGATTCGGCCGGCGCGCCCACGGGGATCACCGGAACGTGCGGCGTCCCGAACGGATTCAGCTTCTCCGTGCCCGATCCGCTCAGCACGACCACCCCGTAACCGGAGGACGACGATGACGAACCCGACGATGCGACTGCCTTCCCCGCGCGCGCGGGAGCGCGAGCGCGGATCGGCTCTCGTGATCGCCGTCCTGGTGACGGTGATCCTGACCCTGCTCGGCGTCGCGTTCCTGCTGATGGGCGAGACCGAGAACAAGATCGCCGAGAACGAGAAGCTCTCGGCGCAGGCCCTCTACTTCGCCGAGGCGGGGACGCGACAGGTCAAGCGCTGGTTCGACCGCCCGCGGGGCACGACCGGGTACAACTGGAACCTGCACAACCCGCCGCCGGGCGTGTTGCGGCGGGACCTCCGGATCCTCGATCCCGACGGTCCGGGGCCGACGGCGGCGGCGGCGACCGACGGCAACGCGGGAGGCGCCCTGCCGAACTACAAGCAGGGGGTGGACGTCAACCTCGACGGGTTCGACGATGTCTTCGACCGTCCCTACCGGCCGACCCCGCTCGACATGTTCATGGGGACGGCCGACGGGCCGGACATCCGCATCGACCGCGCGTTCAACAACGCGTCGAAGGCCTTCCTCGACACGTTGTCCGAGCGCCTGCTCGCGAACTTCCCGGTCGCGGCGGCGAACATCGCCGCCCGGATCTCGCGCATCGACGTCTACTCGGCGCCGTACCTGCAGATCGGGCCGAACTGGACCCGTTACGGCGTGGCGACCGTCGCCGTCACCGCCCAGATCGTCAAGACCGAGAACGCCGTGGAGCGCGTGCTCGCGCAGCGCACCATCCGCGCGGTGATCAACGAGACCCCGTACCCGGGCCCGTTCGGCCCGCTGCACTCCTGCGACATGCTGAACTGGAACGGATCCTTCCGGGTCCACTGGGGCGCGGCGACGGCCAAGGGGCCGGGAGTCTCCGACATCCCGAGCAACATCAACTCGAAGTTCGACCGGAGCCTGTCGCGCCTGAAGCCCCCGAACGGGAAGGCCGAGGCGTTCTACAACGGCGATTCGGCGACCTTCACGGCGATGGCGACGGCGCTGGAGACGGCCGGGACCACGATCCCGGATCCCTGGTTCCGCTTCCTCGCCGGAGGCAACGTGGACGACTGGCCGTCGGCCGACGACCAGTACGAGCCGCCCGACGCCCCTCCGGCGGCCGGGGCGGACTACATCGATTACTCCAACATCATCCGGAACGTCCCCAACGTCGGGTGCCCGGACTTCGACTACGAAACCTGGAAGACGATCGCGCAGTCCGGGGGGAGCGACGTCTACTACTACACGTGGGTGTCGGGCGACCAGTTCCGCCTCAACAGCTCCGGCCCGCCGACGGCCTTCGCCACGATCACCGGCGGGAAGACCGGCCTCTACTTCTTCGACACCAAGAACTCCGCCCGGCCGGCGGACGACTACAGCAACCTCACCCCCGAGGTGCAGGTCCAGGGCGGCTGGCAGGGGTTCCGCGGGTTCATGTACCTGAACTCCGAGACCTTCACGATCAACGGCGCGCAGGCCGTCGCCGCCACGTACACCTTTCCCGGGGAGCCGTACTTCGACACGAACACGAACGGCAAGTGGGACACCGGCGAGCCGTACGTGAATCTCAACTACAACTCCCTGGCCGCACGGGGCGACGACCTCGAGGCGGATCCGGCGGACACGTACGGGTCGGGCGCCGGCCGGGTCTACAACCGGAAGGGCGCGTCGGTCCCGGGCACCGCGGACATCTGGGGGATCGTCTACAACACCGGGGAGTTCGACGCGCAGGGCAACCCGGTGATTCTCGGCTCGATGATCACGAAGAAAGGGCAGTCGAAGTCCGCCGGTACGGCCGATCTCTACTGGGACCCCAAGCTGATCGACGAGTGGCCGCCGTCGGACTGGGATCTGCCGCGCGTGGTCATCACCCGGTACGAGACCGATCCGTCCACGAACTGATTCCGGCGCTACAGTAGGCGCATGAGACCTCTTCTCGCACTCGTCGCCCCGCTCGCGCTCGTCGCGTGCGGGGCGCCCGCGCCCTCCCAGCCGAAAGAGCCCCCTCCGATCGTCGAGATGCCGCGGCGGGCCGCCGAGCCGGCGAAGCCGGCGGAACCTCCGGCGCCGCCGGCGGAACCGGCGCCGGGGCCGCCCCCCACCGCGACCCTGATCGACCTGGGAGGCACGCCGCCCCCGGCGCCGCCTCCCGCGCCGCCCCCGACCCCTTCCGCCGCGGCGAACGAGAAGCCCGACGCCGCGGCCGTCGCGATGTCGAACCGGCTCGAGCGCGAGCGCCGGGAGCAGCGGGTGAAGGAGGCCGAGGCGACGATCGCCGAGCTCGAGAAACGCCTGCTCGCGATCGCGAACCCGTTCCTCCCGCGGCCGCAGCTTCCCCCCGAGGAAGCCGAGGCCTGGCAGGGGCTCGACGGGGTCAAGCGGCGCGAGCGCGTGAACAAGCAGCTCGAGGAGGCGAGGACCGAGCTCGAGGCCGCGCAGCAGTCCCTGAAGGCGCTCGGGGGCAACTGACCTGCCGCGTCTTGCCAAGATCGTCGCGCGGCCGGTACCCTTCGCGCCGATGCCCCCCATCCTGCTCGTCGAGGACCGCGATTCCCTCCGGGCGGTGCTCCGCCAGACCCTCGAGGCGGAGGGGTACGAGGTGGAGGAGGCCGCCGACGGCAAACGCGCCGTCGCCGCGCTCGGCGCCTCGCGCTACCTCGCGGTCGTCACCGACCTGAAGCTCCCCGGCGCGGACGGTCACGCGGTGCTCGCGGCGGCCCGCGAGGCCGATCCCGACCTCCCCGTCGTCGTGATGACCGCGTACGGCACCGTGGAGGACGCCGTCGGCGCGATGAAGCAGGGGGCGTTCGACTTCCTCTCGAAGCCCGTCGACCCCGATCACCTGGTGCTCCTGCTGCGGCGCGCGGTGGAGCGCCGCCACCTGCTGGACGAGAACCTCCTCCTCAAGAAGGAGTTCGCGGAGCGCCTCGGGTTCCCGAGCATCATCGGCGAGTCCTCGGCCCTGGTGGAGGTGATCCGGCGGATCCGGAAGGCGGCGCCCGCGGACGCGACGGTGCTGCTCGAAGGGGAGTCCGGAACCGGCAAGGAGCTGTTCGCCCGCGCGATCCACCACCTCAGCCCGCGCAAGGACGCTCCGTTCGTCGCGATCAACTGCGCGGCGATCCCCGAGACCCTCCTCGAGAGCGAGCTGTTCGGCCACGAGAAGGGGGCCTTCACCGGCGCGTCGTCGGCGCGCGCGGGGCGCTTCGAGCTCGCGGATCGCGGCACCCTCTTCCTCGACGAGATCGGCGAGCTCGGCGCGGGGGTGCAGGCGAAGCTCCTCCGCGTGCTGCAGGAGCGGAAGTTCGAGCGCGTCGGCGGGAACCGGACGATCGCGGTGAACGTGCGGATCGTCGCCGCGACCAACCGCGACCTCAAGGCGGAGGTCGGCGCGCGGCGCTTCCGCGACGACCTCTACTTCCGTCTCGCCGTGGTCACCGTGACGATCCCCCCGCTGCGCGACCGTCGCTCGGACGTCGCGCTCCTCGCGCGTCACTTCCTCGAGAAGTACCGGCGGGAGATCGGTCGTGACCGACTCGAGTTCTCGCCCGAGGCGCTCGAGGCGCTGCGCGCCCATCGCTGGCCGGGCAACGTCCGCGAGCTCGAGAACCTGGTCGAGCGGGTGGCGATCCTCGCCGAGGGGGATCGACTCGAGCCGGGCCATCTCGGCCTCGAGGGAGTCGCCGCCACCCCGACCGACCTCGCCGCCTTCGCGCGCGTCGTCGGGCTGGACGGCGGTCTCGACGCCGTGTCCACGCGTGCGCGGGACCTCGCCGAGCGGCTCATGGTCGAGCGCGCCCTCGCGGAGACGGGCGGCAACAAGACGCGCGCCGCCCAGATGCTCGACGTGAACTACAAACGCCTCCTCGTCCGCATCCGCGAGCTCGGGCTCGAGAGCGAGCGCGAGGAAGAGCCCTCCAAGGAGACGCCGTGAGCCGACAGGAACTGGCAGGACGCGACGTGATCTCGCTGCTCGACTTCACCCCCGACGAGGTGGCGTGGCTGATCGAGCTGGCCGGGGAAGTCAAGGCCAACCCCAAGCATTACGCGCAGGCGCTTTCCGGCCGGACGCTGTTCATGTATTTCGAGAAGCCCTCCCTCCGCACGCGCGTGACGTTCGAGGCGGGCATGACCCAGCTCGGGGGCCACGCGATCTACTACACCGCGCAGGAAGGGAAGATCGGCGTTCGCGAGAGCGTCGAGGACGTCGCGCGCAACCTCGAGCGGTGGGTGGACGCGGCGATGTGCCGGACCTTCAGTCACAAGCTCGTCGAGGACCTCGCGCGCCACGCCGAGATCCCGCTCGTCAACGGACTGACGGACTGGCTTCACCCCTGCCAGGCGCTCGCGGACTTCCTGACGCTGTCGGAGGTCGAGGGGGAGCTCGCCGGCAAGCGCCTCGCCTACGTCGGAGACGGCAATAACGTGGCGCACTCGCTGATGGAGGCGGGCGCGAAGCTGGGCGTGCACGTCGCCGTCGTCACCCCTCCCCGCTTCGAGCCCAACGCCGCGTTCGTCGAAAAATGCCGGGCGGCGGCGGCGGAGACCGGCGCGCGGATCGAGGTCGGCACCGACCTCGCGCTCGTGGAGGGCGCGGACGCGGTCTACACGGACGTGTGGGCCTCGATGGGGCAGGAGGCCGAGGCGGCCGCCCGCATCGCGGCGTTCCGCCCCTACCAGGTCAACGCGGCGCTGATGGCGCGTGCGGGGAGCGACGCGATCTTCATGCATTGCCTCCCCGCCCATCGCGGCGACGAGGTCACCGACGAGGTCGCGGACTCGCCGCAGTCGGTCATCTTCGAGGAGGCCGAGAACCGGCTCCACGCCCAGAAGGCGGTGCTGCTGGCGGTGATGGGGGGAGGCTAGAGGCCTTTCATCGCGGTGTGGACGCAGACCACCCCGCCGGTGAGGGGTTTCCACCCGGCGGCCGCGAACCCCGATTCCCGGAGCAGTCCCGCGAGGGCGGGGGGCTCCGGGAAGTCCCCGATCGTCCGCGCGAGATACCGGTAGGGGCCCTCGTGCCCCGCGGTCGCGTCCCCGATCCGGGGGAGGACGCCGTTCAGGTAAAGACGATAGAGCCGGCCGAAAACCGGTCCGGTCGGGGTGCTGAACTCCAGGATCACGAGGCGTCCTCCGGGCTTGAGCACCCGGAGGATTTCCCGGAACCCCCGGCTCCGGTCGGCGAAATTCCGGACTCCGAAGCCCACCGTCACCGCGTCGAACGAATCGTCCGCGAAGGGAAGGCGAAGCCCGTCCCCCTCCACCAGACTGCAGCGGTCGGCGACCCCTTTCCGGCGGAACTTCGGGGCCGCTCGGGAGAGCATGGGGTGGGCGAAGTCGCAACAGACGACCCAGGCGGCGGGTTCCGCGCGGGCGGCCGCGACCGTGAGGTCGCCCGTGCCCCCGCAGAGATCGAGGATCCGGCCGGGCTCTCCCATCGCGACCTCGCGGACCGCGAGGCGTCGCCACCTCACGTCGAACCCCAGGCTGAGCAGACGGTTGAGGAGGTCGTAGGTCTTCGCGATCGCCCCGAACATCGCGCGGACGCGTCGGGGATCGCGCCTTTCGGGGGACGGCAGCACGGCGCGACTATAGCAGCGGGAACGGGAGGGTCCCTTGACGGTCCGCGAGGGGGCGTGCTAGAAAGTCGCGTTCGTCCCGGGCATTTCCGTGTCCATGGCCCGTCCGCGGAAGGGTTTGCATGAAGACGTACGTTCCGAAGGCCG
>DASVAW010000095.1 GCA_036376135.1 Candidatus Polarisedimenticolaceae bacterium
GGAGTATGCGGAACCGACGACAACTGCCCCGGCCTCGCGAATCCGGGACAGACGGATTCCGAGTTCGGGGAGCAGGACCTCGTCCTGTGGTCGACTTCGGCCACCGCTGCCACTCAATACGGCGACGACCTCTACTCGGCGTCGCAGGCCACCGGCGCTCCGGACGTCGGCGGCTGCGCCGACTCGGGGAACGCGTGGTCCCCGCTCGACGGCGGGAGCGATCCCGAGTGGCTCGAGGTGCGATTCGCGTCGCCCGTCGCCGAGTCCGTCGGCGCCGACGTGGTCGAGAACCTCGTTGGCGCCTTCGTGACGCGCATCGAGTCGATCGACGAGGGCGGGATCTACCGCACCGTGTGGGAGGGGATCGACGCGACGACGTGCGGCGGCACGCTTCACGCGCGATGGGAGGCGCTTGCCTATCCCATCGTCGGGTTCCGCGTGCACACCTCGGCTCCCGACTGGGAGGAGGTCGACGCGGTGGGTGCGGTGGTGCGCGGCGTGGGGCCGATCCCGGACGGCGTCGGCGACGCGTGCGACGTCTGCCCGGGGGCGTACGACCCGGATCAGGCGGATTGGGATGGGGACGGCGTGGGGGATGCCTGCGAAGGGCCGTGACCCACGGTGGCCTCGAGCTTGTTGACGGAAGAGGTGATCGGCGGCCGGGCGATGCCCGGCCGCTCGGTCCGATTCGGTCTCAGGCGGCGTGCTTGCGGTCGAGCTCGGGAAGGGCCGCGGTCCAGCGCTTCCGGTAGAGCGGGAGCGCGGAGCGCGTTACGGACTCCCTTTCCGGGAACAGCCGCCTCGACAGGATCCGCTCCCATCGCCACCGGGCGCCCGCCAGCCCGACGTGCATCGCGGGGGTCGTCGGGTCGGGCTTCCGTTCCGACCGCCCCTTGATGAAGTTCTTCCAGACCGCCATCAGGTGCGCCCGGCCCAGGATCGACTCGAGTCGTCTCCCGAACGCGATCGTTTCTCGCTTGTGGTCGGCGCAGGTGTGGCGGAGCAGCTGGTGGAGCTGGTCGACCGGGAACATCGCCCGATCCCGGACTCTGGCCTCCGGCGATCGCGGCGTCCCCTTGGGGCCGCGCTCCGGATTGGGGTGGATCTCGAGCCGGAGCCGGGACCGCAGCGACCCGGACCGGGCGACGGCGAGGTAGTCCAGCCGCCCGTCCACGACGCAAACCAGCGGAGCCTCCCCCGGAACACGCGAGATCAGGCGTCGAAACGTGCGTCGGATGCTCGCCACGTACGGCCGGTTCGGGAGCCGGATGCCCTCGTCGGGCTTGCGATCGGGCCGTCTCCCGCCGCCCCGGTGCGGCGCCGGATCGACGTCGTACACGAACCACGATTGCGCTCCCACCGCCGTTCCGATGCCGAGCGCGTGGTCCTGCCGGGCGACGAACGTCTCGAAGTGATCGTGGACGACCGGCTCCTCGAGCGCGCCGAGGTTCTCGAGACACCGCGCGTGGAAGAGGATCGCGTGGCGGCCGAGGCGTTCGGCCAGCCGCGTGACCGAGGTCTTGGAGCAGTGCGCGGAGCGGGCGATCTGGCGATGCGCCGCACAGGCCGCAAGCCCTGCCGCGACCGGGACGAGGAGGTCGCGACGCTTGAGGTAGTAGGTGGTGGAGAAGGTCTGCCGGGAGCAGGTCCGCCGGCAGTCGAGGCAGAGGAAGCGCGGGACGCGCACCCGATCGCTGGGGCGGGCGTAGGAGCCGTACCGATGGAAGCCGCGCCCCTTGTGTCGATGCGCGGGGCATTCGGGCCAGGGGCAGAAGGGCGGGACGAAGCGGGACGGACGCACGCGTTCGACGGGGTGGATGGGCCAGCGCATGGTCCGGACCGGGGCAAGAGCCGGGCCCGGCGGGAACTCGAGGAAGTCGCGACCTGCGAAAGCACTCCCGTCCGCCGGCGGACAGGCCGGACACTCGGAGACTCAACAAGCTCGAGGCCACCGTGGTCAGGGACAGTGCGTCGCCGAGAAACCTCCGGTCTTCACGAACGAGACTCGGGTGACGTTCCCTCCGCAATCGGTCGCCTCCACGGCGACCACGGGGTTCGTCCACTGCGTCCTGCCGCACATCCGCGCCAGGCGGCAGACGGCGTCGGTATCGATCGGCAGCAGCTCGTCGAGCAGGAGCCCGTCGCGGTCGCCGAACGTCATCCCGTCGTAGAAGGTGCAGCCGTCGATCGTGATCCTCTCGCGGACCACGTCTCCGAGCGCTGCGTCGTCGTCGCCGTCGGTGAACAGCTCCTGGAACGGCACGGCGGCGGGGAACGTCCAGGCTCCGGGGTCCACCAGGATCGCGGCCTGAGGCGCCCGGGTGTCGATCGTGAACGGGACGCGGCCCGCGTCCCCGACGTTCCCCGACGGGTCGGAGACGAGAAGCCCGACGTCGTAGTCGCCGTGCGTCGCGTACTCCGGCCCGCCCGCGACGTCGTAGCTGCGGGTCAGGTTCGCGGCGCAGGCGTCGACGACGTCGTCGAGCAGCCGTACCGGGAGCGCCGCCGGTCCGAAGCAGGCGCCCGGCGACGGTGAGGTGAGTCGTCCCGCCGGGGGCGTGGTGTCGACCACCGTGACCCGCGTGCGGTCGGAGCTGAGGTCGCCCAGGGCGTCCGTGATCCAGAGATCGACGTCGTTGGCTCCGAGAGGGAGGCTCGCGATCGCCAGCGCACCCTCGCCGATCGCCGTCTCGTTCCAGAGCCAGGTGTACGACGCGATCGCCTCCGCGCCGTCCATGTGGCGCGAGGCCGCGCCGTCGAGCAGCGCCGCGGCCGATCCTGCTGCGGTGCACTCGAGGGTCTGATCGGGACCCGCGACCGCGAGCAGGCGGACGACCCGGAGGGTCGTTCGCACGTCGACTTCCGTCTCGTCCGGGTCGTTGGTGGCGAGGCGCAGCACGGCCTCGTAGATGCCCGGATCCAGGGCGCTCGAGTCGAGCCCGAGGTCGATCGTCACCTCCCCGCCGGGCGGGACGACCGTCCGGGTCACCTCGGTGGGGGAGAACCACGCGGCCGCCCGGCCGATCCGCCAGCCGATCATGTTCGCGAGGACGGTTCCCGCCGCCTGACCGCGGTCGTATCCGTATTCGAAGGTCAACGAGCCCGCGAGGACCCATCCCTCGCCGATCGGGTACACGACGAGGCTGGGAAGGCTGAACCCCGGGTCCGCCGTGAGCACGACCGACGCCTGCGCCGGGAGCGAGTAGAAGTACGCGACGCTCGCGTAGTCGCCCCGAAGCGGCGAGGACACTCCCGCGGCGAGCGGGTGGTCGGGTCTGAGGACGTAGTTGTTCTGGGCGAAGTACTGCCCGATGCCGGCCCCGCCGGGGAGGGTGACGAGCGTGGGGTTCCCCCCTTGCGATCCCCAGCCGGCGGCGTGGAACTCCAGGACGCCGCCCTGGTCCACGTATTCCTCGAGGAGGTGCATCGAGGTACGGATCGAGTGGTAGAAGGTCTGGGACTGATCGCTCGGGACGATCACCCGGCGGTAGGCCGCGAGATCGAGGTTGGGAAGCTCGCCGATCGCGGCGACCTCGTAGGCGAGTCGCTCCGCCGCGAGCAGACGCTGGATGGCGTCGGAGCCCCACGGCAGGGGGTTGTCGGCGAGGATCAGGACGCTCGGCGATGGGGCCGCCGCCGACGTCGTCGTGGCCGTGCCGTCGAAGACGAGGTCCGACCCTCCCGTGTTGCGGACCACGACCGCGTGCCCGGACGATTCGCCCAGCACGAGCGTCGGCTCGATCGCCACCGGGGACACCTCCACGTCCGGCGGGATCACCCCCGTACCGGAGAGCGCCGAGGTGAACGCCGGCTCGTCGGGGTCGTCGCACGAGAGCGTCAGGAGGCCCGAGAGCGGACCGTCGGTGAGCGGGGTGAAGCGGACGAGGAGCTCGGCCGACTCTCCCGGAGCGAGGCTCAGCGACGGGACGTCGGTCGCGAAGTCGGCGCCGTTCACGGCGACCGTGCAATGCATCGACGCGAAGCCGGCGTTGGAGATCCGCAACGGGAGCCCGCGGGACAACCCGATGAACAGCGGAGCGAACGTGGTCCGCTCGCCCGCCTGCCGGTAGCGAAGCCGGACGCGGTGTTCGTTGGTGGGGCAGGAGGGGTCCACGCCCCAGGAGTTCTCGACCCGGATCTCGACCGATCCGTCCGCGACGAGAGCGGGGACGAGCTCGTCGCGCACCGTGAACTCGCCTCGGCTCGCGGCGCAGGCCGGGCCGCCGCGCCCCAGCTCGCCCAGGAGGTTGTCCTCGGCCCGGATTCGCGCGAACTCGTCCCAGTACGAGTCGAAGTCGCCGGTCACGGTCGCGTCGACGCGGATCGTGCCGGTCGTCGTCGCGGGGACCTCGAAGCGGTGCAGGGTCGTCGCCTCGGAACGGTCGAAGGTCTCGACCGACTCGAAGGACACCTCGGCTCCCTCGACGACGAGGTCGGGGGCCGCCGTGACGTGGAGCGTGGCAGGGACCCGGACGACCGACTCGTCGGGATCGTTGCTGCGGATCTCGACGTCGACCGCAAGGTCGTAGTCGCCGACGGCGACGCCGTCGAAGGTCACGGGGATCACGGCGTGCCCGCCCGCGGGCACGACTCCCTCCGTCACCGGCGTCGCGATGCGGCTCCCCGGCAGGAGCTGGAGGTAGCGGGAGGCGATCGTCCCCATCGTGGCGTTGTCGACGTATTGCCCCCCCGAGCCGGCGAAGAGCAGGTAGTGCAGGCGCGTCGCCGCCGTCAGGCCGAAGACGGAGTGGTAGTCGGAGTTCGTGTAGGCGGACAACACGTGCTGGAGCCCCGGCGACTCCTCCACGAGGACGAGGTGGTTCACGGAAGGATCGCCGGCGCCGTACACCCGCTTCACGAAGGCCAGCCACGACCGGCCGGACTGGGTCAGGCGCAGCACCGAGCCGTCGGCGGTCCCGCCGCCGTCCGCTCCGAGGTCGCCGTCGATGGTGAAGCGATCGATGCCGTCGAGATCGGCGACGAGGACGAACAGGCCGCGCAGCTTCCGCGTGAAGTAACGCGAGGCGGCTCCGAACGAGCCGTTCGCGACGATCGGGCCGTTCGTGTACACGATGCCGGCGAACGAGCTCGACGACAGGTAGTTCCCGCCGTCGTACATGTCGCCGCCGCCGTCCGCGATCCGGTCTCCGACTTCTCCCTCGGCGAAGTCGTAGCGGTTGGGGATCAGGTCGGTGACGGACGCGGACGACCGCTCGATGGCGCCGCGCACCTCCTCGAGGCTCGCGGTGAACGCACCCGCGAGGGCGCCGCCCGACGCGGACGATTCCGAAGTCGAGAGGTCGCCGGCCGCGATCGCCTCGAACGGGGGCGAGGCGAGGCTCTTGCCCGCGGGCTCGCGGCCGCTCGGATCGAACGGCCCCTGCTGCTCGAGGACGGCGCTCGCGGCGGCGGGTGGAACGACTTCGACCGTGAATCGCAGGTCGCTTTCCCCCGTGTTGGCGACGTCGATCGCGCGTTCCACCCGCGCTCCGGTGAAGAGCGCGACGTCGAGGCGCGGCGGCGTCACGTCGATGTCCGGAGGGACGAGCGCGATCGCGTGATACGGCACGAGGACGACGCCCTCGTCCGGGTCGTTGCTGGTGAACGCGAGCGATCCGTCGACGACGCCGGCGGAGGTCGGCGCGAACCGCACGACGACGTCCGCCGACGCGCGACGCGGGACCGTGAAGGCGGAGGGGTCGGCCGTCAGGTCGGGGTGCTGCGCGGCGACGCTCGAGACGTCGAGGAGGTCGGTACCCGTATTGCCGACCTGGAGCGTGGTGGAGGCGGAGGTCCCGACGTAGACCTCGCCGAAGTCGACGGTGCCGAGCCCCGGCCGGTGGCTCAGGGTCGCCGCGTGGGAGTTGACCGGGCAGTGGACGGAGACGTAGGGCGAGTTGACGACGTCGACCTGAACGACGCCGTCGGCGGCCAGCGCGGCGAAGGTGGCGGCGTCCAGCGGGAAGCGCCGCGTCGCCGAACCGCAATAACCGGGGACCTTGACGGTGCCCAGCGGCAACCCCTCCACCAGAACCGTCGCGTAGTCCTCGGAGTAGTAGAAGTCTCCCTGGACCGTGACGTCGAGGATCCCGCCTTCCGGGGCCGAGGGATCCACGGGGAAGACGTGCGTCGTCCGGGCCGCGGCGGTGGTGAACAGCGCCGTGGAGGTGTCTCGGGCCTCGGGCCGACGCAGCAGGATGTCCGGCACACCCGTCACGTGCAGGGTCATCGGGACCGCGACGACGGGCTCGTCCGGATCGTTGCTCGCGATCTCCAGCCGCGCGGTGTAGTCGCCGCCGTCGAGGCCGTTGGCGTCGAACCCGACATCGACGGTTTGCGTCTGTCCGGCGGGGACGGAGCCGGAGCGAGGGGAGGCGGAGAACACCGGGCTTCCGAGGGTGCCGACGTAGGCGCGCAGGATCGCGAGCATCGCGGCGTCGTCCACCAACCCGCCGTCGAGGGTCGCGAACATCAGGTAGTGGACGCGCGTTCCTTGCGCGAGGAAGCGCACCCGGTGGAAGTCGTCGTCCGTCCATGTGGAGTAGTCCTGGATCAGTCGATCCCCGCCGCCGACGATCACGAGGTGGTTGACGCTCGGGGTCAGCGCGCCGTGGACGCGCTTCACGTAGCCGCGCCAGAGGGTTCCCCCCTCCTCGTATTCGAGGATCGAGGCGCTGACCTGGCCGTACCCGTTCGCGCCGAGGTTGCCGGAGATCCGGAATTCGCGCGCCGCGCCGACGTCTCCGACGAAGACGAACAGCCCCGGATACTTCCGGGTGAAGTACCTCCCGGGGCTCCCGAGCATCCAGCTCTCGCCGACGACGCCGTCGGAGTAGCCGATCGGATAACCCAGCTCGGTTCCCAGGTAGTTGCCGCCGTCGAAGAGGTTCGAGCCGCCGTCCTCGATGCGGCTGCCCACGATCCCCTCCCCGAAGTCGAAGCGCGAGGGGATGGCGGCGGTGATCGACTCGTGGCCGACGTCGAGCAGCTCGAGCGTCCGCTCGAGCGACGGCGGGGGCTCGGCCGCTCCCGCGGGGCCCGCCGGGGCCTCGAGCGTCGCGGTGCGTGACGCCGGAGGGTCGGCGGGGGGTTCGGACGTCGCCGTCTCGACGGCGTCGGGAGCGGGATCGGGGGGGGCGGGGGCCTGCGCGGCGAGGACCGTCCCCGGATTGGACGCGGCCAGCCGCAGCGTCCACGAGAGCGAGCTGCCTCCGGTGTTCGCGATCTCGAGCGCGCGCGTCGCGGTCTCGTTGCTGTTCAGTGCGACGTCGAGCGACGCGGGCGCGACGCCGATGTCGGGCGGCACGATCCCGGAGCCGCGGAAGGGGACCACGACCACGGGTTCGTCGGGATCGTTGCTCGCGATCGTCAGCGAGCCGGCGACCTCGCCCGCCTCGGTCGGCGAGAACGCGACCTGCACGCTTCCCGAGCTCCGCTTGGGAACGACGAGCGAGGAGGGAGTCGCGGACACGGTGGCGACGTCGGAGTCGATCGCCGACACGGTGAGCGCGTCGGTTCCCGGATTCGCGACCACGAGCGGCATCGTCGCGGTGCGGCCGAGGAACAACTCGCCGAAGTCGAGCACGTCGAGGGGAGGGCGGTAGGTGAAGGTGACGGTGTGGCGGTTCGTCACGCAATACGGGCTCACGCTCCCGGAGTTCTGGACGACGACGACCACCGCGCCGTCGGCGGCGATCTGCGTGAACAGGGGCCCGTCGATCGTGAATCGCCTCCTGGCGGAGCCGCAGTAGGGCGCTCCACTCACGGTCCCGAGCACCGTCCCGTCGGCGGTCACGGTGGCGGTGCGCCACGAGTCCGAGAAGTCCCCTTCGACGACGACCTCGACCGTCGCCGCATCGTTTCCGGCGTCGGGCGTCTCGAAGGTGTGGACCGTCTGCGCGCCGTACCCCAGGAAGTTCTTGCCGGAAGTGGCGGAGCGGTCCGCGCGGCGGACGTCGATGTCCGGCGTCCCCGTCACGCGGAACGTCAGCGGAACCTCGACGATCGGCTCGTCCGGGTCGTTGCTGGACACGACGAGCGTCGAGGCGTACACGCCGCCGTCGAGGTCGGTCGCATCGAAGGCCAGATTCACCTGCGCCTGGCCCCCCGCCGGTACGACCCCCGACTCGGGGGTGGCGGACACACTGCCGCCCGGAAGCGCGTCGACGTAGGCCTCGAGGATCGCGAGCATGTCGGCATCCCCGACGTAACCGCCGCCGCCAGACGCGAAGAGCAGGTAGTGGACGCGGGTCCCCCGCGGGATCGAGCGGATGCGGTGGAAGTCGTCGTTGGTGTAGGTGCTGTGGTCCTGCGGGAGCGCCTCGCCTCCTTCGACGAGGACGAGGTGGTTCACCGAGGGGTCGTAGGCGGCCCACACGCGTTTCACGTAGCCGCGCCAGGTCGAGCCCCGGGCGTCGAGCCGCAGGATCGCGGCGTTCACGAGGCCGGAGCCGTCCGCGCCGAGATCCCCCGAGATCGTGAACTGGTCGGGACCTTCGAACTCGCCGACGAACACGAACAGTCCCGGGTACTTGCGCGTGAAATAACGGCCGCCCGGCCCCAGCAGCGCGGAGTCGGTCACCGTGCCGTCGCGGTACGGGATGGGGCCGCCGGCGGACGTCGAGAGGTAGTTCCCGCCGTCGTACATGTCGCCGCCGCCGTCTCCGATCGAGCTGCCCGTGGTGCCCTCGCTGAAGTCGTAGCGTCCCGGGATGCGCGCGGTGATCGAGGCGTGGGAGGCGTCGAGGGCGGCGAGCACCTCTTCCAGCGAGCCGGCCGACGCCGCGGCGGGGGCCGCGGGCTCCTCCGTCGCCTCGAGGGTCGCCACGCGATCGCCGGGAGGATCCGGCGGGGCGGTGGCGGAGGGGTCCCCCTTCGGGGCCGGGGCGGCGGCGGGGGAGGTCGCGGGGGCGACCGCAACGACCGACCCGCCCACGCCGGTCCCCGTGGAAACCGACCAGGCCAACTCGCTCGCGCCGACGTTGCGGATCGTCACGGGGACGTTCACGGCCTGGCCGCTCATGAGGGACACGTCCACCGACGCCGGATCGACCTCGATGTCGGGGGGCGGGATCGCCTCACCGGCGAGCGTCACGCCGACCGTTCCCTCGTCGGGGTCGTCGGAGACGATCGTGACGGCCGCGTCGAGGATCCCCGCGGCGACGGGGCTCCAGGTGATCGTCAGGGTCCGCGACTCCCCGCGGGCCAGTGTCGCGGCGGTCGGGGAGACGGTGACGGAGGCGTCGCCGGAGCCGATCGACGTGATCGAGAGCGGATCGGTGCCGACGTTGCGGATCTCGAAGGTCGTCGAACGCGTGAGCCCCACGAACATCCCGCCGAAGTCGATGCGGCCGGACTCGTTGCGCAGGGTCAGCTCCGCGGCGTGCCGATTGTCCGCGCACGAGGGGCTCACGTTCGACGAGTTCGCGACGACGACCCCGATCCGGCCGTCCGATCGCCACGCCTCGAACTGCGCGGGGCCGATCGGGAACTCGCGGCTCCACGACGCGCAGGTCACCGTGCCCGTGCCGCCGACGTCGCCGAGGTAGGTCCCCTCGACCGTGACGCTCGCGATCTCGTAATAGCTCTCGAAGTTCCCGTACGCCGTCACGCGCAGCGTCGCCGACGTCCACGCCCGCGCGTCGACCGCCAGGTCGAGGTTGCTGACGGCGCCGTAGGTCGAGAAGGGGCGCTCGGCGGTCGTCCGCGATACCTCGCCGACGAGGGCGATGTCGGGAGCGCCCGTCACGCGCATCTCCACCGGGATCCGCACGAGGGCCTCGTCCGGGTCGTTGGTGGCCAGGACGAGGTCCGCGCGATGGGTGCTCGTGCCGAGGTCGGCGGCGTCGAGCCCGACGATCACGTCCACGGCGCCACCGGGCGCCACCGTTCCCGAGCCCGTGCCGACGGAGATCCACGCGGGCACGTCGGTGTCGGAGACGACGAACTCGTCCCAGTGGGCCTCGCCCCCCTGCGTGAAGTTGTAGACGTCCATGCGCCGGATCGTGCTGCCGGCCGACCCGAGCTGCAGCGGGATGCCGGACTTGATCGAGGCACCGTTGACCCAGTAGTCGAACGTCCGGGCCGTGAAGTCGATGTTCCGGAACTCCACGTGGTACCAGGTCCCGGGGGTGTACACGACCGACGCGTCGCCGCCGTAGGTCGGGTCGTTGGCGATGAATCGCCCGTTGTCCGACGCGTAGAACCAGAGCGGCAGGTCGCCGAATTCGCCTTCGAAAACCACGTACGACGTCGCCGTCCCCGCCGCGCCGGGACGCACCCAGAACGAGACGTACCTCGGCCGCACGCCGGCGAAGGTCTGGTACACCCCGGAATCGTGGCCGCCGTTTCCGCCGTAAAGGCGCAGGCTGCGCAGGGAGCCCGCGCCCGCGGTGGCCGCGGTGACCTGGAGTTGCGTCCGGCCGGTGAAGAACCAGCCGATCGCGTCTCCGTCCTCGAAGTCGTCCTCGAACGGGAACGCGGCGGCGGGAGCCTCCGCCGGAGCCGGCGGTCCCGACGCGGTCGGAACCGAGGCGGCGTTGCCGGCGTCCGGCGGCGGCGGGGCGACCTCGGGCGGCGCCTGGGCGGCCGGTCGTGCCTCGATCCCGAGCCGGTACTCGAGCGGCGAGCCGCCGTCGTTCCGGATCGTGAGCGGGAGCTCGACTCGCTGGTTCGTCGTGAGATCCGCCTCGAGCGCGGCGGGCGACCAGGAGAGCTCGGGCGGGACGAGCCCGGTTCCCCGGAGCGCCACCAGGACCGTCGGTTCGTCCGGGTCGTCGCTCGTGAAGGTGAGCGTCCCTTCGAACAGCGTCGCGTCGGCAGGGCTGAAATCGACCCGGATCACGACGCTCGAGCGCGGCGGGAGGTCCACGGCCGCGGGGGTCGCGACGAACGCGCCGGAGTCGCTCGCGATCGAGGTGACGTGGAGGATCTGCGTACCCACGTTGTGCAGCACCAGCTCGCGCGCGGTCGTCAGACCGACGAACAGATCGCCGAACTCCAGCCGGTCGGCTCTCCGGCGGTACGTCAGCACGACCTCGTGCCGGTTCACGTCGCAGAAGAGGTCCACCCCCGGGCTGTTGACGACGGAGAAGGTCGCGACTCCGTCCGCGACGAGATTCGCGAACGCCTGGGCCCCGACGTCGACGCTCAGCAGCGCCGGCTGGCAGTCGTTGATCGCGCCGCCCGCGGTTCCGAGCGGGCTTCCTTCGGCGGAAAGCGTGGCGAACTCGTAACCGGCCGCGCCGAAGTCGCCGTCGGCGCGCAGCCGCACGTTCGCGCCGCCGGAGGGCGCCTCCGGGACGTCGAACGCGTGCGTGGTCGCGGCCTCGTAGGTCTGGTAGTCGATCGTGCTCGTCGATTCGACGGGCTCGCCCTCCAGGACGATGTCGGGAACGCCGGTCACGTCGAGCGCGACGGGCACCAGGGTCCGCGCGCGCAGCGGGTCGTTCGAGTCGACGACGATCTGCGCGAGGTACTGCCCGCCGAACAGATCGGCGGCGTCGATCGTGACCGCGACGTCGAGGGATCCGCCGGGGGGGATCGTCGCGATCTCCACATCGGTGCGCAGCCACGAGAGCGTGGGGTTCGCCCAGAAGGCGGAGTTGCGCAGGATCAGGGGCGCGTCGCCCGACCAGTACCCGGGTACCGCGACGAACAGGTTCACGAGGACCACCCGCTCGCCGCGGGTGGCGACGAGCACCTTGCCGTCCTGCCACTGCCCGACGAGGGAGGCCTCCGGCGCGAGCTGCACGTCCGCGAGCAGGTCGCCGTAAAGAGCGGTCACCCCTTCGAAGATCGGGTGGGCCGCGTCGAACGAGCCGAGCGGACTCGACCCCGACGGTCCGTAGGCGGAGAGGGCCGGCGAGTATCCTTCTCGGACGAACCGCCCGGTCGGCGCCCAGCCGTCCACGAACGAGGCCAGGGTCAAGACGACCGCACCGCCGGCGTCGACGTAGTCCGCGAGAACGTCGCCCACGGCATCGGGCGCCGCGTACACCCGGTTGTTCGCGAGGATGACGGCGCGGTACGCGAGCAGCTGCTCGAGCGTCGGGACCGCGTATCCGGCGTCGAGGATGTCGACGGCGGCGACGTCGTCGAAGGCGAGGAGCAGCGAGCGGATTTCGTCGAGTTGCGAGCCGCTGCCGAGCAGCAGGATCCGCATGTCGTTCGGCACGTCCGCAGCGCTCGGCGTGTCGGCGGACGGGTAGGCGTCGCGCATCGGGGACGAGCCGTCCGCGTACCCCGGGCCGTGAGGCTGCTCGGACGCTCCGGATCCCCCACCCGGGGCGGCGAAGTCGAGACGGGAGCCTCCGCCGAGGCCCTCGACTTGCGTTTCCGGTCGCTGCGCGGTCGTCCCCGCCGTCCCGACGGCCTGGGCGGCGAGCCGGACCTCGAGGTCGCTCCCGCCGGTGTTCGACAACGTGAGCGTCCGCGTGACCGACTCGCCGGAGCGCAGCGCCTCGGCGAAGGAATCGGGAGTCAGGCCCAGGGCCGGAGCGGGGATCGCCTCTCCGACGAGCTCGATCGTGACGGTCCCCTCGTCGGGGTCGTTGGTGAGGAGGGTGAGGGTCCCTTCGAAGGGCCCGGTGGCACCGGGAGCGAAGACGACGTCGAGCGGCGCGGTCGCGCCCGCGATCACCGACATCGACGTCGCCGCGGGGACGAACGCCGCGTCGTCCGCGGCGACGGAGGTGATCTCCAGGACGTCGTCGCCGATGTTCGAGATCCGCACCGTCCTCACCGGGCGTGCGCCGACGAAGACCGTCCCGTAGTCCAGGCGCGTGGCGTCCTCGGAGTAGGCGAGCGTCACGATGTGGCGGTTGGGCGAGCAGATCGCGTCGACGTACGCGGAGTTCTGAACCTGAACGGAGATCGTGCCGTCGGCGGCGAGCGTCGCGAGGTCGGACGGGGAGACGGAGAAGCTCCCCTGCGCGCGCTGGCAGTCGCTTCCCACCTCACCGACCTGTCCGATCGGCAGCCCTTCGGCGGTCGCCGTCGCGATCTCGCTCGAATCGCCGTAGTCCCCGTCGGCGACGAGGGTGAAGGTGCCCTCGCCGGCGACCGCGCTCGGCGGGACGAGAAGGTGCGTGGTCATCGCCCCCGAGCCGAAATACGCCGCCTCGGAGATCACCTCCCGCCGCGTTCCGAAGAGGTTGAGCTCCGGAGTTCCGGGGAGGGTCGTGGTCGAAACGGTCGCGCCGAGCGCCCCGGCGTTGCCCCACTCGTCCTTCGCGCGTACCGCGAAGTGGTAGGTCGTGCGGGCCCGCAGCCCGGAGACCGTCACGCGGTCGGTTCCCCCCGCGGCGGACGGCTGCGGGGTCGCGGTCCATCGAGGCGCCGCGTCGATCGTTTCGGGGGTGAGAGGCTCGGTCGCGTAGCGCACGTCGTACGTCGTCGCGGTGCCTTCGGTTCCGTCGTCCCCGGTCGCCGTCCAGACGAGCGCGACGCTCGTGGTCGCCGTCGACTCGACCGCGAGGTCGTCGATCGACCCCGGCGCGACGTCGTCCGGCCCTTCCACCGCGAGGAACGCGTCGAGACGCCCACCGCTGGCCACGAGCCCCGCGAGCGCGGGGATCGGCGTCGCGGTCGTCATCAGCCTTTCCTTGAGGAACGCCACGCCCATCGAGGGGTTCAGCGAGCGGAGCAGCGCCGCCGCCCCGCTGACGTGGGGGGTGGCCATCGACGTGCCGCTCTTGTACCCGTACCCGCCGCCGGGGAGGCTGCTCAAGGTGTCCACGCCCGGGGCGGCGAGGTCGACGGAGATCGCGCCGTAGTTCGAGAAGCTCGCCAGGTTGTCCCACGCGTCGGTCGCGGCGACCGAGAGGATGCAGTCGGCGTCGTACGCCGCGGGATACATCGGATACACGTCGGTGTTCTCGCCGTAGTTCCCGGCCGCCGCCACGAAGAGAACGTCGGCCTCGCCCCCCGCCACGATCGCGTCGAGCAGCGGCTGGGAGAAGGCGCCGCCGCCCCAGGAGTTGCTGGTGAGATCGACCCCCGCCGCCGTCGCGTATTCGACGGCAAGGATCGCGTCGGACGTGGAGCCGCTCCCGCCCGATCCGAGGAACTTCAGCGGGAGGATCGACACCCGCCAGGCGACGCCCGCGACTCCCACGGCGTTGTTGCCGAGCGCCCCGATCGTTCCGGCGACGTGCGTGCCGTGGCCGTTGTCGTCGAACGGATCGTTGTCGTCGTTGACGAAGTCCCAGCCGTGGACGTCGTCGACGTAGCCGTTGCCGTCGTCGTCGACGGCGTTGCCGGGGACCTCCCCCGGGTTCGTCCAGATGTTCTCGGCGAGGTCGGGGTGCGACGCGTCGACGCCGCTGTCGATGACCGCGACGAGCACGTCCGCGGATCCCGTCGTCACGTCCCACGCCCGCTCCGCGCGGATGTCCGCCCCCGGCGTCCCGCCGGTCTGCCCCGTGTTGTTGAGCCCCCACAACTGTCCGTAGTGGGGGTCGTCCGGCGTGCGCTGCGCGCTGAGGAGGTAGTTGGGCTCGGCGTACACGACGAGGCCGCTCGATCGGAGCTCCGCGATCGCCTGGGTCGAGGAGATCCCCTGGGGGAGAATCCAGTGCTCGCCGCCCGCACGGAATCGTGACGCGGTACGGGGGGCGAATCGTGCGCGCAGGCGCTGCTCGACGGCGGGATCGGCGTCGGCACGGAACCGGACGAGCAGCTCGCCCGGGATCGACGGCACCACGCGGTCGGCGGGAGCGTTGCGATCGACATGGGTTCGCGTCGTCACGGTCCCCGCGCTCGCGCTCCCGGGTCCCGCGCTTCGAGCGTCGGCGACGACTCCCACGGCGAGGCAAGCGGCGACCGAAACGGAGAGGACACGACGCGCGGGCGGCTGGGACATGGGTGATCCCCCCTCAAGAGCAGCTCGCGAGACCGGGCGGGAGCTCTGTGAGGGTTAGCTACCAAGGCGGGGGAGGCGAGTCAAGCCAATTGGGAGCCGGATTGTCGAAGGTCACGCCGCTCTACTGGAACTCGAACGGGATCTGGATCTCGGACGCGACCGGCGTCCCCAGCTGCGTCGCGGGCTTGTAGCGCCATTGCCGCACGGCGGCGATGACGCGCGCCTCGAGTCCGAAACCGGGCCGGTCGCTTTCCACGACCTCGACCGCGCCGACGGAACCGTCCCGCTCGACGGTCGCGCGGACGACGACCCGGGCCCGGAGACGTCGCTGGCGCAGCGGCTCGGGATAACGCGGCGAGACGGACGTGAGCAACACCGGGGCGGTGGCGGACGCGGCGCTTCCGATCGTCCCGGACGGCGGCGCGACGGCGGGTTCGACCCGCGCGGGAGGCGCCGACGCCGGCTCGGGAGGCGCCAGCGGCACCGGCGGGGGAGTCGAAAGCGGCACCTCCGCGGCCTCGGCCACCGACGCGGCGGGCTGCTCGGCCGAGCGGACCACGCGCTGCTCCACGCACCACGCCCCCGAGGCCGGGTCGAACCACTCCCCCTTGCGCCAGGCGCGCACGTCGATCGCGCAGGCGGGGTCCGACCACGCGGCTTCGCCGTCCATCAACCCGGCGTCGAGGCTCCCGGCTCCGGTCGTGGGCTCGCCGTAGCGGTCGCGCATCCGGGCCGCGAATGCGGGGATGTCGAACGTGGCGATCGGCACGCACGTGCGGACCGCGACGAGGCCGACCTTCGATCGGGAGGTGACCTTGCCGGGGAAGACGAGGGCGATCCGCGCGGGGGGCTGCCTGAAATGGGCAGTCGTCTCGAATCCGGCGGCGACCGCGGCGATCTCGGGGCCGTCCTCCTCGGCGTCGAGGACGCGGCGGGCCTCCGCGAGCGTCATCCCCGGTCGGAGGATGGTGGGTTCGAAGGCAGGGCAGGCCGCCGTCGCCGGGTGCGGCGAGACCATCACGGCCGCAGCCACAAGGCAGGCCCATCCTCTCGTCATCGTGTTCACCCGAGTCGACCCGCCTCAAAGATACAGCGAAGCCGGCACCCCAACGAGGGTTTCGACGCCCTCGACGGTGAGGGAACCCGGAGACTCCCGATGGGGCCTGCCGATCGGGATCCCCGGTGTCAGGGCTCCCTGACGGTCCCGAGACGCAGCGTCAGGCCGGGAAAGTCCGGGTGCTCGACGATCGCCTCGTCCCCCTCGGCGGCGGCGACGCGTTCGGCGCGACCGGCCGTCGTCCGGAACGCCTCCCATCGAGGCACCTCGTGGTCGACCAGCCAGACGTGCCGTACCCCGAGGGTGGCGTACCGCTCGAGCTTGAGACCGCGGTCCCGGCGGGCGGTGCCCGGCGAGAGGATCTCGACCACGAGCAGCGGCGCGCGTTCGACGGCACGACTCGAAAGGGCCGCCGGGTCATCCACGACCACGAGGTCGGGCTGCACGACGTCGTGGGGGCCGAGGATCACGTCGGTTGGGGCGGGGAAAACCTCCGCCGACGAGCCGAAGTAATCGTCGAGGTGACGGCAGAGTTTTCGGACCGCGCGCTGGTGACCGATGCCGGGGGCCGGGGTCACGAAGACCTCCCCGCCGAGAAGCTCGTAGCGCTTCCCGTCGTCAGGGAGGCGGGCGTAGTCGTCGTAGCCGAGTTTGCGAACCAGTCCGTGCGACATGACGGGCTCCGGGACCGCCGGGGAATGTACACCCGGATCGGAGCCGGCGTGCGCGCCGGCGGGGCCGGAAAGGTTGCGGAAAAGAGACCCTTGACATTCTGACAGTGTGCACTTACAGTATGTGCCGTCCGGGAGACACCCCATGGCACGACCGAACCGATCCGCCGAGAAACGCGAGACGCTCCTCCCCATCCTGGCCGAGGCGTTCGGGGGGGTGGGGTACCGCAAGGCGACGACCGCGGAGCTCGCGCGGCGGTGCGGGGTGCAGGAGACGATCCTCTACCGCCTCTGGCCCGACAAGAAGGCGATGTTCCTGGCCTCGATCGATCACGTCTTCGAGCGGTCGATGTCGATCTGGGGAACGCTCCTCGAGGCCGCCGACGCGAAGGCGACGGGTGCCGAGCGGATCCTCGCGCACGAGGCGGTCCACCACGGCGAGTTCGGCCTGTACCGCGTGTTGTTCACGGGCCTCGACGAGGTGGACGATGACGAGGTTCGCGAGCACCTGCGTCAGACGTACCGGCGGTTCCAGCGCTACATCCGCGACCGCATCGCCGAGCACCGCGAGCGGCGCGGCCTTCGCGGCGGCGTCGATCCCGAGGCGGCCGCCTGGGCGATCCTCGGCCTTGGCACGATCGCGAGCATCGGGCGCGAGGTGGGGCTGCTCACGACGACGGCACGGAAAGACCTGTTGCGCGACGTGGGTCGCGTCCTACTGGAGGGAAGATGACGAAGTTCCTGATGCTGATCGGTGCGGCCCTGGTCCTCGCCGCGATCTCGTTCGTGCTCTACCGCCGCGCTCCCCGCGGCTGGACCCGGATCTTCCTCGGGCTCGCGGCGATCTCGGCGATCGCCTTCCCCGTCGGCGCCGTGCTCCACAACGCGATCGACGCCCTCTTCCACGTGGAGGAACCGGTGTTCTTCCTGATCGCCGTGATCGGCGCGCCGGTCGGGGTCCTGGTGGGGCTGGTCGGCGCGGCGATCACGGCCTACACGGGAGGGCTCGCGCGGCGCTAGAATCCGGCCCGAGGGGGGCGGCCGCGCATGAGCGTACGCGGCCTCGATAGGTGCCGGAAGGCCTTCTGCCTCGGCGCCTCGCCGGCGCGGGGTCCTTCCTGCGCTTCGGCCACGTCGAACCTCCTCTCCCCGTCCGCATCGTCGGGACCCGCGCTGCGTGGCGCCTGCGTCGTCGGAGGCGCTCCACGCGAAGGAGGAGGTCCGCCATGGTGCTCCTGTCTTTCGTGTTCGCCGCCGCGGCTGGGACCGCGGACCCCGGCTGGTGGGGGACCGTCCAGCGGCAGATCCAGGCGTCGGAGTACGAGGTCTCGTGGGCGGGTTCCACGACGCTCGCCGACGTGGACGCGGGCTGGCAGGCGCCCAATCGCGCCCAAGGGTTCCGCGCCTACTTCCTCGCGACGGGGATTCGCGTCGTCCCGCGCGCGGAGAGCGCGCCCTCCTGGGAGTGGGGGCTGGCGCTCCATCGATGGGGGAGGGGGACGACCCTCCAGGATGCGTCGCCCGCCGCGCCGAGACCGCGAGCCGAGCGCGTCGACTACGACCGCGCCGGCCTCGTCGAGTGGTACGTCAACTCCCCGGAGGGGCTGGAGCAGGGGTTCACGCTCGCGCGGCGTCTCGACGGCGAGGGAACGCTGCGCATCGAGCTCGCGCTGACGGGCACCCTCGACCCCGTGCTCTCGACCGATCGCCGCGCGCTCGACTTCCGTGACTCCGGCGGGACGATCGTCCTGCACTACGGCGACCTCCGCGTCGCGGACGCGTCGGACCGGATCCTCCCGTCCTGGTTCGAGGGGTTCGCGGAGGGCGGGACCCGTGGGATCCGGATCGTCGTCGACGACGCGGGCGCGCGTTACCCGCTCGTCGTCGATCCGCTCCTGAAGACCGCGGCGTGGAGCAAGGTCGGCGGGAGCGCGGGCGGCCAGCTCGGCTTCAGCGTCGCCCCGGCCGGAGACATCGACGGCGACGGGTACGGCGACGTCGTGATCGGCGTTCCCTACCTCGACGGCGGCAGCGTCGACGAAGGGGCCGTGTTCGTCTACTACGGCTCGCCTTCGGGCATTCACAACACGCCCGTCTGGTTCCAGAGCGAGGGGGTGTCGGCCGGTTTCGGATACGCGGTCGCGACCGCAGGGGACGTCAACGGCGACGGGTACTCCGACGTCGTCATCGGGGCGCCGAGCTACAACGGAGGGCTCGCCGCCGAGGGCGCGGCGTTCGTCTACCTCGGCGGCGCGACGGGCCTGGCGACGACGCCGGCATGGCGCGCCGAGTCGAACCAGGCGTCGGCGCACCTCGGTGCGGCGGTCGCCCCGGCCGGGGACGTCAACGGCGACGGGTACGGCGACGTGATCGTCGGCGCGCCCAACTACGACAACGGGGAGACCGACGAGGGTGCGGCGTTCGTCTGGCTCGGGAGCGCGACGGGTCTCGGCGCGAACGGGAGCCCGGGGAACGCCGACTGGTACGCCGATGGGGACGTCGCCGGGACGACCGGGTGGAGGAACTTCGGCGTCTCCGTGTCCATCGCGGGGGACGTGAACGGCGACAGCTACGGGGACATCCTCGTGGGGGACGCGGAGCACGAGCGCGCGTTCCTGTGGTACGGGTCGGCGACCGGACTCGGGCCGACGGGAGGTCCCTCCGAGAACGACTGGATGGTCACCGATCCTCTGGCGGGCTCGTATTTCGGGTTCGCCGTCGCGGCGGCAGGGGACGTCAACGCCGACGGTCGGAGCGACATCCTCGTCGGCGCGTACCGCTGGGAGAGCGCCGCCGGGGAAAACGACGAAGGGAAGGTCTTCTTCTACTACGGGAGCGCCGCGGGACCCTCGAGCGTCGCCGACTGGACCTGGGAGTCGGACCAGTTGAACGGGCTGGGCGGTCGCTCGGTGGGGACGGCGGGGGACGTCAACGGCGACGGTTACTCCGACATCGTCTTCGGTGCCTCCGCCTACACGAACGGAGAGTCCCAGGAGGGGCGGGTCATCGTCTTCCACGGCTCCGCGGACGGATTGGGGACCAGCTGGAAGAACGAGATCGACGCCGCGACCGCCGCCTACGGGTTCTCCGCCATGACGGCGGGGGACGTCAACGGCGACGGGTTCTCGGACCTGATCGTCGGTGCGCCGTATTACGACTCGGGCTCGAGCGACGTCGGAGCCGCCTTCGTGTATCACGGCGGCCCGTCGGGTCTCGTCAACGTCCAATGGCTGTACAACGGGAACGCCGCCGATTCCCGTTTCGGCTGGTCGGTCGCCTCGGCGGGGGACGTGAACGGCGACGGGTTCTCCGACCTCGTCGTCGGCGCGCCGCTGTTCGACAACGGCGAGGCGGACGAGGGGCGCGTCTTCCTGTTCCTCGGCCAGACGGGAGGGCTCGCCGCGTCGCCGGCGTGGACGGCCGAGAGCAACCAGCCCGGTGCGCGCCTGGGCTGGGACGTCGCCGGCATCCACAGCGTCAACGGCGACGGGTGGGGCGACATCGTGGCGAGTGCGCCGTACTGGGACACCTCGATCCACCCGGAAGCGGGTGCGGCGTTCGTCTGGCACGGCTCGTCCTCGGGGATGGGGGAGAGCGGAACCCCGGTCAACGCCGACTGGAGCGGCGAGGGCATCTTCGATGCCGACTACTTCGGTTACAGCGTCGCGGGCGCCGGCGACGTCAACGGCGACGGCTTCCCCGACCTGCTGATCGGTTCCGGCTACATGGACCACGGCGAGGCCAACGAAGGGATGGCCTTCCTCTGGTTCGGCTCGGCCGCGGGGCTGCGCTCGACCGGCGCCTACAACGGCGCGAACTGGTACGCGGAGGGGAATCAGGCGAGCTCGCAGTTCGGCTCCTCGGTGGCGAGCGCCGGGGACGTGAACGGCGACGGGTACTCGGATCTGGCGATCGGGGCCTACTACTACGACGACCCCGAGGTGAACGAGGGGAAGGTCTTCGTCTGGTACGGCTCGCCGACCGGGCCGTGCTGCGGCAACGGGGCGCCGAGCAACGCCGACTGGAGCGTCGGAAGCAACCAGGCCGGCGCCCTGATGGGGTTCTCCTTCGGAACCGCGGGGGACGTGAACGGCGACGGGTACGGCGACCTCATCGTGGGAGCGCATTCGTACGACGAAACCGGCGCCGCCGACGCAGGGCGCGTCTTCGTGCACCACGGCGGCGCTTCGGGACCGTCCTCGACTCCGGCATGGTGGAGGGGGGGCGCGCAGAGCGGTGCGGCCTTCGGTTTCTCCGTCGCCTCCGCGGGGGACGTGAACGGCGACGGGTACGGGGACGTGCTCGTCGGAGGGTACCTCTGGGACGAGCCGACCTACGTCGACGCGGGGATGGCCCAGCTCTTCGAGGGCTCCGCGGCCGGACTGGGCGGCACCGCGTCGCTCGACCTCCACGGATCCCAGGACGGCTATTGGCTGGGCCGCTCCGTCGCGGGGGTCGGGGACGTCAACGGTGACGGGTACGCCGACGTCGTCGTCGGCTCCCCGGGGTTCTCGAGCCCCGAGGTCGAGGAAGGCAGGGCGGTGGTTTATCTCGGCAACGAAGGCCCGGGGCAGTCCCTGCGGCCGCGCCAGCGGAAATACAGCGCCTCGTCGAACCTGACCCGCTTCGGCCGCTCGGACTCCGCGACCGGGGTCCAGCTCTGGACGAGTGGATGGGGCATGCTCGGCCGAGGGGACATCAAGCACCAGTGGGAGATCAAGGCCGTCGGCGTTCCCTTCGACGGCACCGGGCTCGGAGAGGCGGCGTCGTGGATCGACACCGGAACCCTGCCGCAGGAGCAGACCGCCTGGGTCTCGGGGTTGACGACGAACACGGCATACCGGTGGCGCTCCCGCCTGCGGCAGCGCCCGACGACCTCGCCGTTCCAGCTCTGGGGACGGTGGGTCGAGCAGCCCTGGGGAGGCTGGAACGAGGTCGACTTCCGCCTGCTCACCGACACCGACGGCGACGGCATCGCCGACCTCCAGGACAACTGCGACGCGATCTCCAACCCCTTGCAGGAGGACGGCGACTTCGACGGCTTCGGCGACCTCTGCGACAACTGCCCGACCGTCCACAACGACCTGCAGCTCGACGACGACGCCGACGGGTCCGGCAACCTCTGCGACCTCTGCACCGACGTGGACGGCGACGGGTTCGGGAAGGGGCTCGCCGTCGAGACCTGCCCCGCCGACAACTGCATCGACGTTCCGAACGCCGGTCAGGAGGACCACGACGGCGACGCGATCGGCGACCGATGCGACCCCTGCACCGACGCCGACGCGGATGGGTACGGCGCGGGTATGCCGCCGGAAACCTGCCCGCCGGACAACTGTCCGTCGGTCTCCAACCCGACCCAGTCGAACTTCGACGGGGACGGCCAGGGCGACGCCTGCGACCTCGACGACGACGACGACGGCGCCGAGGACGCCCTCGACTGCGCGCCGCTCGACTTCGAGCTCTGGGCGATCCCGACCCCCGCGCGGGAGCTAAGGGTCGATCGGTCGGGGACGACCTCGCTGCTTTCGTGGCAGCAGCCGAACGACACCGGAGGGTTCATCCACTGGTTCGACGCGATCCGGAGCGCGTCGGCCTCAACGTGGTCGGGCGCGGGAACGACGTGCGTGCTCTCCGACCTGCTCACCCAGTCGACCTCCGACGTGTACGTCCCTCCCTCCGGTCAGGGGGTTTACTACCTGGTGCGATCGGAGGACGGCTGCGGCGGGAACCTGGGGGTGCAGTCGAACGGACAGGCGCGCACGGGGCGCGCCTGTCCGTAAGGGTCAACGCTCCCGCCGGTAGGGATCCGGCGCCCACCCGTCGTCCTCGAACCCGCGGGCGCGCTCGCGGCGCGCGATCGCGTCGTCGGGTTCGGCGGGGAGCACGCCGAGCTTCACGAGGGCGTCGCGGTATTCGTACCGGATCGACACGACCGCGGCAGGCGTCGGGTCGTGGTCGAAGTCGACGCGGCGCACGCGGTGTTCGGTCTCGCGGCCGATCCCGGTGGCGGCGGAGTCGCGAGCCTCGGACTTGCGCATCCTCGACTCCGACTGCGGGGCCGCCGCTCCGATCCGCTCACAATCCTCGACGACGACCCGCTCGGGGAAAAACGCCGCCGCGATCACGCCGAGGTCGTCGGTTCTCCCGAGCCACGACCCGTACGAGCGCTTCTCGTCGGTGAAGTAGAAGCGGCGCGCGGTCGTCGCGCTCGTCTGCCACCCCTGCAGGTCGATCGTCTGCCCGGGGTCGAGGATCCACTTCCGCCCGTCGGCGGCTTTCGTGTGTTTCGCGTCGATCGAGTTGAGGCCGTCGACCGACAACGCGACGCCGACGCGCCGACCCGTGTGGTTGCGAAGCCGGATCGTGTATTCGCGCCCCTTCTGGGCTTCGACGTAGGTCGTGCCGCGGGCGGCGTATTCGGGGCGGGTGCTTCCGCCGACGAGGATCTCGACCGAATACGGGCCCTGGCTTGCCGCGTGGGCGGCGCCGACGGCGAGGAACGAGGCGGCGAGGGCGGTGCGGAGCATCGGGACCTCCTTGGGGCTTTCGGCCCCCTCGATCCGTTGGACCGGAGAGGGGGCGGGAAGTTCCCGGGGAGGTCAGGGTTCCTGGATCGTGCCGAGCCGGAAGGCCAGATCCGGAAAATCCGGATGCTCGACGATGGCGTCCACGTCGGAAGCTTGGACGACTCGCGCGATGGACCCCGGGGCGAGCCGGAAGCAGGCGATCGCCGGGATCTCGTGGTCGACGAGCCAGGCGTGCCGGACCCCGAGGGCGGCGTAGCGATCGAGCTTGAGGCCGCGGTCGCGTTTCTCGGTGCTCGGCGAGAGAACCTCGACGACGAGCAGCGGGGGCCGCTCGATCGCCCGTTCGGAGATCGCAGACGGATCGTCCACGACGACCAAGTCGGGCTGGAGGACGTCGTGAGGACTCAGGACGACGTCGAGCGGAGCGACGAACACCCGCGCGCCCCTCCGGAAGTGAGCTCGCAGGACTTCGAGGAGCTTGACGACGGCTTGCTGGTGCCGGGGACTCGGCGCCGGGGTCACGAGGACCTCCCCGTCGAGAAGCTCGTAACGCTTCCCGTCGTCAGGGAGGCGGGCGTAGTCGTCGTACCCGAGCTTGTGCCGCGGTGCGTGGGGCATGACGAACTCCGGGACTCCGCGGGAATCTACCGCCGATTCCGAAGCTCCGCGCGGGATTCGTACGGTCGAGGGGTTTCGTTTGCGCAACCCGGGTCAGGGTTCCTGAATCGTCCCCAGCCGGAAGGAAAGACCGGGGAAATCCGGGTGCTCGACGACCGTATCGCGTCCTTCCAGATGGACGATCCGTTCGGCGTCGCCCCCGCGGGGCCGGACGCACTCGATCGCGGGGATCTCGTAGTCCACGAGCCAGACGTGCCCGACCCCGAGGGCGGCGTAGCGCCGAAGCTTGAGCGTGCGGTCACGCCGCTGCGTGGAAGGCGAGAGGATCTCCACGACGAGGAGCGGAGCGCGCTCGATGCCGCGCTCCGAAACCGAGGTGGGGTCGTCCACCACGACCAGGTCCGGCTGGAGGACGTCGTGGGGTCCGAGGATCACGTCCGTCGGCGCCCAGAAGATCTCGGCGCGATCCGCGAAGTACGCGTCGAGGTGACGGAAGATCCTGCGGGCCGCCCTCTGGTGCGCGGTATTCGGCGCCGGGGTCACGAAGACCTCCCCGTCGAGAAGCTCGTAGCGCTTCCCGTCGTCAGGGAGGCGGGCGTAGTCGTCGTACCCGAGTTTGTGCGGCGGCGCGTGGGGCATGACGGACTCCGGGACTCGGCGGGAAGGTACACCCATCCCCGTCACGGCGTGTCTGGCGCCGTTCGGTTCTGGGTTGTCTATCGGGAACTCCAGGCTTAGTGGCGGAGCCGACGGGGCTCGAACCCGCGACCTCCGGAGTGACAGTCGGCCGGAAAGCAAGAAACGGCGCGGTTAATGGACTGCGCTTACGCAACGGCACCCAACCGAACGCAACTGCTGGCACACAGCAGCACAGGGGAGCCGTGCGATGATTCGGGTCATGAGGAAGGGCGCAATCCTCCCCACTGCGGTCGCGATGGTCATCTACGAAGCCATTCTCTTCGGTTGGTTCGACGCCGTCGGCTGGCGGTCGATCTTCCCGGGCGTTGCCGTGGTTCCCTTCGACTTACTCTTCGGCCTCGGGAAGGAACTCACGGCGCGCCCGTATGACGCGTTGAAGCTGTCGACGCTCATGCTCCCCGGGCTGCTTCTCTTGGTGGCGATCTTCCACGTGCTCCCGGCGATCGGGATCTACAAGTTCATGGCGTCGCTCCCTGAAATGCCGGGCCTGACTCGTCGGGGATCGAAGAGGCGGCATTCATGAGTGCGCTGGTGTTCCTCTAGGGCTCCGTAGTCGTGGGATCGCTGGCACTAGCGATCGTGGTCGCGCCATTCCACGCCGCGAAGATCAAACTCTCCGAAGCCGACCGTCATCTGTGGCACTCCAAGCCGAGGGTGGGCTCCAGGTAGCTTGGAAGCACTGGCGAGGGAGTTGGACCGCGTGGCTGATCTCAACGGCAATGGTGAGTTGGATCCTGGCGGCACTGCTGTCGCTCATCGTCAGCCGTTGAGGTAGGCGACTCAAGCCGATCGGCCGGGAGCCCGGCCGGACGATGAGCACACGACGACGCCCCTCTCGCAAGTGGCGCCGTTTGTGTGGCTTAATGGCGGAGCCGACGGGGCTCGAACCCGCGACCTCCGGAGTGACAGTCGCCCATAAAGCAAGAAACGGCGCCGTTAATGGCCGACGCCGACGGGACGGAACACAACGACACGCATCGGCTGACACGCTGCAGCACACAAGGTTCGCACGACTTTCAGCGCGTCACGCGCGGCCCCAGTCGACCGGCGACGCCGGGCGCGATGAGCCACACATCCCGACTCCCAGAACGAGGCACTCCGGGAACCCTGTCCGAGAATTGTGCCCCTCTCCCACTTGCTCCATCCGGGAGGATAATGCTGGACCTGCCTCATCGGAATCGAGGAAGGGCCATCCGTGAGAGCCGTGTTGTTCCTGCTGGGCTCCGTGTTCGTGGGATCGCTGGTACTCGCGATACTGGCCGCGCCATTCCACGCCGCGAAGATCAAACTCTCGGAAGACGACCGTCATCTGTGGCACTCCAAGCCGATGGGTGGGCTCCAAGTAGCTTGGAAGTACTGGCGCGGTAGTTGGACCGCTTCGTTGATCGCAACGGCGATGGTGAGTTGGATCCTGGCGGCACTGCTGTCGCTCATCGTCAGCCGTTGAAGTAGGCGACTCAAGCCGATCGGCCGGTAGCCCGGCCGGACGATGAGCACACGACGACGCCCCTCTCGCAAGTGGCGCCGTTTGTGTGGCTTAGTGGCGGAGCCGACGGGGCTCGAACCCGCGACCTCCGGAGTGACAGTCCGGTGTGCTAACCAACTGCACTACGGCTCCGCGCCTGGAACCGCGGGATAGTAGCACGGCGCCTCCACCCTTCAAGCCCCGGATCCGGGGCGCCGGCGCGGCCTATTTCAGCGCGTAGACGTCGATCGTCTCCCCCGACGCCGGGGTCAGGGTCGTCGCCAGCCGCCAGGCCGGATCCGACGCCCACGCCGCCGCGTCGGGGGCGCTCCGGTCGATCAGCAGGAGCTTCGCGCCGTGCTCGCGGAGCTGGGCGTTCCGCCCTTCCGGGGTCGGGGCGTCCGGGGTCCCCACGAACGGGGTATCCATGAAGTAGCCGACGTACATCCCTCCCCAATAGAGGTTCGACGCGATCGGGCCGGTGAGGCCGAGCTCCCGGAGCTTCGCCGCCGCGTGACGGTGGAGCTTCCCGTCCACCGTGATGTCGTTGAACGGGCTGACGCCGGTCTCCTCGACGACGTGGGGACGGAATGGGAGGTTCGCGTGCGCCGCGAACGAGAGCAGGACGCCCCCGAGGAGCGCCGTTCCCACGAGGCGAGGGAGGTGACACGCCAGGGTACAGGCCGCCTGGATGCAAGCCAGGATGCACAGCGGGCGCAGGTACGGAGCGGTGTAGCGGTAGGTGAAGTAGACGAGCACGAAGGGAGCGGAATAGAGGACGACCGTCCCCGCGATCCACGCGAGCCGGTTCGCCGCCTCCTTGTCCCCAAGGGCGTAGGCGAGGAACGGGGCGAGGAGCGTCAGCCCGACCGACAGGCCGAGCAGATCGAACCGCGCGAGGCTGCCGACGACCTCCTTCGCGATCCGCCACGAATACGAAAGCTGGTGGCGCATCATCGCCACGGAGTCGAACGGCGACCAGGGCCGGTAGGCCAGGACTTCCGGCGTCTCCCAGACGGTGACGCGGCCGGGGACGGGGGTCCACATCTGCCGCGAGTCCAACGGGTCCGGCCCCGTGATCGCGCGGTTGACGCCCCCGACGAGGCCGTAGGTCGGATGCCCGTACTTGAGCGAGAGGGCGGCGCACCACGGCCCCGCGACGATCGCGAAGCCGAGCATGGCGAAGGCCCACGCGGCGAGCGCCCGGCTTCGATCGCGCGCGCGCCAGGCGATCGACAGCGGGCACCAGAGCAGGAAGAACGGAAAACCGTACGCCTTTCCGAGGTAGGCGAGCGCGCCGCAGGCACCGGCGAGGACCTGAAGGCCGCGCCGATCGAGGAACCCGCGGCTCCACAGGACGACGGTGAAGGCCATGAGGCCGGTCGCGAGGATCACGTCGGGGAAGGCGGTCGCCGACCAGATCAGGGTCGCATCCGCGACGAGGAGCATGGCCGCCGTCTCGAGCCACCACGGGAGTGCGGTCAGCCGCCGCATCGCCGTCCACGCGAGCACGACGAGGGCCGCACCCCACAGGGCGACCACGGCGTAGGCGGCGTGAAGCGCGTCGAAGCCCAGCGCGATTCCCGGGGCGACGCACCACGAGAGCATCGGGCTCCAATACCCCGCGATCGCGTCGGCGAAGCGCCCCTGCGTCCAGTAGAGGGCGTTCCTCAGATACGCGACGGCGTCGGGGTTGATCGTGTCGCGCTGCTCGAGTCCGACGGCGACGATCCGGGCCGCGAAATAGGCGAGCGGCAGCCCGAGGGTGAGGGCCCTCATCGCCGCCGGAGTCCGAGCACGCTCAGAAGGAACGACGACAACATCGTCTGGAAACCGAGCGCGGCGAGGAAGGTGCCGGGGATGACCCACCGCATCGTGGCCGCGTAGTCGAGGGGGCCGAACCCGGACGCCCTCCACTGCGCCGCGACGACGCCCACGAGGCCCACGCCGACGACGAACAGGCCGGTGCCCGCGATCAGGCCGTGCTCGAGACGCACGCGGTCGAAGAACCGCGTCAGGCGCGGGTCCTCCGGAAGGACCCCCTCGGTGATCGCGAAGACCTTCGCGCAGAGCGCCGAGACGATCAGGTTGAAGCCGAGCAGCGCCGAGAGGCTCGCGACGAGCAGGGTGTGGACGTCGAGCCTCGCCCCGAACACGCGCACGCCGGGAAGCGCGAGGGCGTAGCCGAGCGCGCCCAGCGCGAGGAGCGCGAGCCCGGGCACGAGGAACAGCCACCGCGGGCTGCACAGCAGGAAGAACCGCAGCGTGCGCCAGCCGTCGCGGAAGGTGCGCAGGTGCGGCGCGTGGCTCTTCCTGCCGTCCGGGTGGAGCGTCACGGGGACCTCGGCGAATCTCGCGCGGCCGAGGCTCGCCTTGATCACCATCTCGGTCGCGTATTCCATCCCGGCGCAGCGCAGGTCGAGCGACTCGACGAACTCCCGGCGGAAACCGCGCAGACCGCAGTACACGTCGTGGATCGGGGCGCGGAACATCCGGCGCGCCAGCGCGCTGAACATCGGGTTCCCCCAGAACCGGTGGAGGAACGGCATCGCCCCCGGCATCACCGTGCCCCCGCCGGAGGGGAGGCGGCACCCCTGGACGAGATCGGCCCCCTCGCGCAGCGGCTTCACGAAGCGCGGGATCTCGAGGAAGTCGTAGCTGTCGTCGGCGTCGCCCATGATCACGAAGCGACCCTTCGCGCTCGCGATCCCCGCGCGCAGGGCGTTTCCGTACCCGCGGTCGGCGACCGGCACGACGCGGGCCCCGCAGCGCGCGGCGATCTCGCGCGAGCCGTCGGTGCTCCCGTTGTCGGCGACGACGACCTCCCCTTCGACCCCCGCGGCGGCGATGCCGGTGAGGGCCTTGCGGATGCACGTCTCGAGCGTGTCCGCTTCGTTGAGGCAGGGGATGACGACGGAGAGTTCCAACGGTGGGGATGCTAACGCGGGACGCCCCGCGCCGGAAAGGTGGATTCCGGCGCGGGGCGTTTCAGGGAACGAGTCAGAACGGGTAGCGGTTGAACGAGCACTGCAGCCCCTGGACGTCGTCGGACTCCAGGGTGCGGCCGTCGGTCCCGAAATACGACGCGTACATCGTCGGGCGCGGGGTCGAGGTGACCTCGGTGTGGTGCAGGCCGAGCGCG